>NZ_JBFRDR010000013.1:0-182048 GCF_052113885.1 Lysobacter sp. TAB13
ACCACCTTCTACCTGCACCTCAAGGAGTGCGAGTTTCGCTTCAACCATCGCCACGACGACCTCTATCGGGCGACCCTTAAGTTGCTACGATCCAACCCCCTCTGAGGGGCGTTTGCTTCCTAAGACCCTTGAAAAAGGGGGGTAGGGGGATTTGCTTTTCCCCACCACTCAAGCCACCCGAAACACCGCCTCAGGACTGCGCCCATTGGCATAGTGGCTATCGCTGACCCGAGCGTGATGCTGCAACAACGCCAACTCAGCCAGCCGATCGCGAACCCAGGCCGCGCGCTGCTGCGTCACATCACCGTCGGGGTGCTCGACCCGCCGGTACGCGCAGAAATCGCGGAAGTCCTCCGCCTCGGCCGCGAACGCAGGCCAGGTCAGCTCGATCAGCAGCACGTCGTCGAGCAGGCCGAACAAGGGCACGCGGTCGGGAATCAGGTCGTCGTCGCTGTCCACGTAGGCGAACAGCTGATCCAGGCGCCGGCGCATTGCCGGTTCGCAGTCCCAGCCCGGATCGGCGACCATCGAGCGCAGGTCCTGCAGGCATTGCAGGCGCTCGTCGATCGCGCGCCGCGCCTCGCTGGCCGGCAGCGAAGCCAGCCAGCCGGCCAGGCGCTGCAGACGGGTGGCGTCCACGCGCGCGGCATCGGGATGCAGTTCGTGAACGAGCGCGTCGAAGGCGGCGATCGCGGCCGGGCTAATCGTCATCGCCGGCTCGTAGGGTTGAACGTAGTGAGGCAGCGCGCTTTCGCGTTCGAACGGAAACGGTTCGGGCGTGGGCGTGGGATGAGGCAGACGCATGGAACACCTCGCGTCCGGCCGGATCAGGCGGGGGCGGTGCGCGTCGCGGGCCGGTGGCGACGCGTAGCGGTTGCGGTCGATGAACGAACTTTGCGCCTGCCGCAAGTGTGAGCGCGCCGGTATGAAGTCGCTGTGACCTGTGGCACGGGTTACGCGTTCAGCCGACCGGGGGCGGGGTGGTGGGGAACTTTTGCGTTGCGCCGCCTTGCGTGCGCGAAGCCGGATATCCGGAGCGGAGCCTTCAGCGCCATCCTTCCAGTCCGTCATTCCCGCGAACGCGGGAATCCAGTGACTTCAAACGTTCTCGCACGAAAGGCCCTGGATTCCCGCGTTCGCGGGAATGACGAGCAAAAAAATCGCGGGAGTGGCGACAAAACAGCGGCGTTCTAGACCGCGCCGACAGACTCTCAGAACAAACTCAGCGTCTCCAACGCCGTGCGCACCGGCGCGAAGCTGCGCCGATGCTGCGGGCAAGGCCCATGCTGATTCAGCGCGGCCAGGTGCGAAGGCGTGGAATAGCCCTTGTGCTGATCGAAGCCGTAATGCGGGAAGGTTTCGTGCAGGCTGCGCATCATCCGGTCGCGCGCGACCTTGGCCAAGATCGAGGCGGCCATGATCGACGGCTCCAGCGCGTCGCCGCCGATCAGGGCCTCGCCGCCGCAGGGCAGGCCCTTGGGCAGGTGATTGCCGTCCACGCGCACGAATTCCGCCTGCGGCGCCAGCGCCTGCACCGCGCGGCGCATGCCGAGCATGGTCGCCTGGAAGATGTTGACCCGGTCGATTTCCTCGACTTCCACGAACTCGATGCGCCAGGCCACGGCGCGCTCGACGATCAGCGCGTACAGCGCTTCGCGCTTGGGCTCGCTGAGTTTCTTCGAATCGTCCAGGCCGTCGATGCGGCGGCGCGGATTGAGGATCACCGCCGCCACCGACACCGGCCCGGCCAGCGGGCCGCGGCCGGCCTCGTCCACGCCGGCGATCAGGCGCGGTTTCGCGCGCGGCCGGGGCGGGGCGGGGTCGGGGGCGATCAGGCTGTCCACGGTGACGGCGTTCTGTGCGGGTTCGGCGCCAGTGTATGCCGCCGCGGGCTCGCGGTCGCCACCGCCGGGCTCAGGCCGCGGGCCTGGGTTCGGCGATCAACTCGGCGATCGCATCGGCCGCGCGCGCCGAGGCGTCGCGCTTGAGTTCCAGATGGATGCGCTGGAATTTCGGCAGCAGCGCCGCGCTCGCGGTCGGGTCGCGCAGCCAGCGCAGCACCGCGCCGGCCAGATTCTCCGGCGTGCAGTCGTGCTGCATCAGCTCCGGCACCACCACCTCGCCGGCCAGCACGTTGGGCAGGGCGTAGTGATCGACCTTGAGCATGCCCATGCGCTTGACCAGGGTGTAGGTCAGCGGCGCGATCTTGTAGCCGACCACCATCGGCCGCTTGGCCAGCATCGCCTCCAGCGTCGCCGTGCCCGAAGCCAGCAGCACCACGTTGCTGGCGACCATCACCGTGCGCGCGCCGCGATCGACGATGCGCAGGGCGCGGCGCAGGCGCTCGCCGTCGGGATGGGCGGCGAGCACGCGTTCGAACGCCGCGCGCGCGCCGGCGTTGGCCATCGGCGCGACGATGTTGAGCTTGGGCTCGGCGCCGAGCAGGATCGAGGCGGCGGCGATGAAATCGCCGGCCAGGGTTTCGATTTCGCCCACGCGCGAGCCCGGCAGCATCGCCAGCACCGGCGCTTCCTCGTCCAGGCCCAGGTTCATCCGCGCTTCGTCGCGATCGGGATGGATCGGCATCTCGTCGGCCAGCGGATGGCCGACGAAACGCGCGTCCACGCCGTATTCGGCGTAGATCGGCGGCTCCATCGGAAACAGGCACAGCACGCGGTCGGCGCTGCGGCCGATCTTCTGCGCGCGTTTCCTGCGCCAGGCCCAGACCGAGGGGCTGACGTAATGCACGGTGCGCACACCGCGCTGCTTGAGCCAGCGCTCCACGCCCAGATTGAAATCGGGCGCGTCGATGCCGATGAAGGCATCCGGCTTCCAGTCGAGAATGCGCTGGCGCACGTCGCGGCGCAGGCGCAGCAGGCGCGGCAGGTGCTTGAGCACTTCGGCCAGGCCCATCACCGCAAGTTCGGTGGCGTCGAACCAGGTTTCCATGCCGGCCGCGCGCATCTGCTCGCCGCCGATGCCGATGAATTCCGCGCCCGGGTAGCGGCGCTTGAGTTCCTCGATCAATCCCGCCCCGAGCAGATCGCCGGAGGCTTCGCCGGCGATCAGGGCGAAGCGCGGCGGCGTGGGCGCGACAGGGAAGATTTCGTCGATCGGGCGGGGCGTCGCAGCGTTCATGGGGCGCGGTAGCGTTCCAGTTCTTGCTCGTATTGCACGCGGTCGAAGACGAAGCGGGCGACGGGCGTCAGGGTGGGAAGCGAACTGTCCGGCGCATTGTGCCCGGCCACGGGGCCATCGTCGTCTTCGAGCGTCACATCCTGCCAAATCACGTGATCGTCACCCACTTCCAAACGGCAGGAGATCACGCCGCAGTAGTCGCAACCGCAGTGGCAGCGGTATAGCACCAGACGGCCGCTGCCGAACTGATTGTGCGCCTCGACGCGGCTCAGGAACGCCTCGATCCCGCGGTTGCGTATCGGTTCCGGCGAGTCGGGATCGAAATCGGTGCCGTATTGCGACAGATTGCGGTCGATGCCGAGCCATTCGCACAACCGGCGCTCGTCGATGAAGAATTCGGCGAGCGTGACCTTGTAGTCGGCCTCGCCGATCCGGTAGTCCACGACGGTCTGTCCGAAACGAAGCCGATGGACCGTCGTCATCGCGAAGGTCTCAGCGCAACAACGGCCGCTCGCCGTTGCCGATGAAATCCAGCAACGCGCGCACATCGGCGCTGGTGGCGGCCATGTCTTCGAGCTTGACCCGCGCTTCTTCCAACGGCGCGCCGGACACGTACAAGGCGCGGTACGCGCGCTTGATCGCGCCGATGCGCTCGGCGTCGAAGCCGCGGCGCTTGAGGCCCTCGCTGTTGATGCCGCGCGGGCGGCCGTAGCCGTCCTGGGCGACCATCACGAACGGCGGCACGTCGCCGTTGACCAGCGCGCCCATGCCGATGAAGGCGTGCGCGCCGATGCGGCAGAACTGATGGATGCCGGAGAAGCCGCTCATGATCACCTGGTCTTCGACGGTGACATGGCCGGCCAGGGTGGAGTTGTTCGAGAACACGCACAGGTTGCCGATCGCGCAGTCGTGGGCGACATGCGTGTAGGCCAGCAGCCAGTTGCCGTCGCCGATGCGGGTGACGCCGCCGCCGTTGCCGGTGCCGCGGTTGACGGTGACGAACTCGCGGAACACGTTGCCGTCGCCGATGTGCAACTGCGTGCGCTCGCCGGCGAATTTCTTGTCCTGCGGATCGCCGCCGATCGCGCACTGCGCGTAGAAGCGGTTGTCGCGGCCGATCTTGGTCGGGCCGTGGACCACGCAATGCGGTCCGAACACGGTGCCTTCGCCGACTTCGACCTCATCGCCGATGTAGGTGAACGCGCCGACCACGACGCCGTCGGCGAGTCTGGCGCCGGGCTCGACGTAAGCGCTGGGATGGACGCTCGCGCTCATCGGTTCAGTCCTTGGCCTCGGCGCACATGATGTCGGCGCAGGCGGCGATTTCGCCGTCCACGCGCGCAACGCCGGTGTACATGGCCATGTTGCGGATCATGCGCTTGAGGGTGACTTCCAGTTCCAGCTTGTCGCCCGGGGTGACCATGCGCGAGAAGCGCGCGCCGTCGATCTTGACCAGGTAGAAGGAACGGCCGGCGGCGACGCCGCCGTGCGAGATCTGGGTCAGCAGGCCGCCGGCCTGGGCCAGCGCCTCGACCACCAGCACGCCGGGCATGACCGGGTTGCCGGGAAAGTGGCCGTTGAAGAAGGGCTCGTTGCAGCTCACGTTCTTGTAGGCGAGCACGCGCTTGTTGGGCTCGAGCTCCACCACCCGGTCGATCAGCAGAAACGGATAGCGGTGCGGCAACAGCTTCTGGATCGCCGGAATGTCGAGCGGGAGTTGCAGGGTCTGGCTCATCTTCGTGTTCGTCCTGTGTCCATCTGTGTCGCGCCGACGGCGGTCGCTTCCTGCGTTGCGGTCCGCAGTCCGTTGCGGCCTATCGAGGGTGGCGCGTGTTCGCGTGTATTGTCCCGCAGTTTCCCGCGCGGGTGTGGCGCCACCGTATGGAAACGGCCGGGACCGGGCCCGGCCGCCGGCCGCTCAGGCGTCGTCGCCGTCGCCCCCGCGGGCGCGCGTGCGCCGCGCGATCGCGTCGAGCTGCTTGAAACGCGCGGCGTTCTTGCGCCAGCTGCGATTGTCCATCAACGGGGTGCCCGAGGAGTATTCGCCCGGCTCGCGGATCGAGCTGGTGACCAGGCTCATCGCGGTGATGGTGACCTTGTCGCAGACCTCCAGGTGGCCGAGCACGCCGGCGCCGCCGCCGATCAGGCAGTAGCGGCCGATCCGGGCGCTGCCGGCCGCGGCCGAGCAGCCGGCCATGGCGCTGTGCGCGCCGATGTGGACGTTGTGGCCGATCTGGATCTGGTTATCCAGGCGCACGTCCTCTTCCAGCACCGTGTCCTCGATCGCGCCGCGGTCGATGCAGGTGTTGGCGCCGATCTCGCAATCGTCGCCGATAGACACCCCGCCCAGCTGCGGCACCTTGAGCCAGCGGCCGGCTTCCATCGCCAGGCCGAAGCCGTCCGCGCCGAGCACCGCGCCGGGATGGATCAGCACGCGCCGGCCCAGGCGCACGCGGGTCACCAGGGTCACCCGTGCGATCAGTTCGCAGCCTTCGCCGACCACGCAGTCTTCGCCGATCACGCAGCCCGGGCCGATCATCGCCCCGGCCTCGACGCGGCTGCGCGCGCCGATGCTGACGAACGGGCCGACGTGCGCATCGGCCGAGACCTGCGCGCTGGGATCGACCACCGCCAGGGCGTGGATGCCCGGCTCGCGCACCGGCTTGGGCTCGAACAGCGCCGACATCTTGGCGAAGGCGGAGTAGGGGTCGCGCGCGATCAAGGCGGTGCCGGCGTGAGCGGCGGCGTCGTCCTCGCGCATCACCACCACGCCCGCGTGGCTTTCGGCCAGCTGCGCGCGGTATTTGGGATTGGCGAGGAAAGCCAGTTGGCCGGGACCGGCCTTGGCGAGCGTGCCGACGCCGCTTACGCGGACGTCGGCATCGCCGTGCAGGCCGAGCGAGAAACGCTCGGCCAATTCGCGTGCGGTATAGGCGGGCGCGTCCACCGGGCCGTGCGGCTGGGACGCCGCGCTCAGAACGTGCCGCCGAAGGTGAACTGCAGACGCTCCAACTCGTCGCCGCGGTCCAGCTGGGTCTTGCCGTCCGCGCTGTAGATCGGGCCCTTCTTCTTGAACGGGAACGCGTAGCTGATCGAGATCGGGCCCATCGGCGAGCGCCACATCATCGCGATACCGGCCGAAGCGCGCAGGTCGCCGGCGTCGAAGGCGTCGTAATCCTTGTAGACGTTGCCGAAGTCCACGAACGCCGAAACACGCGCGGCCGGAGTGTCGAGCAGGGTCGGGAAGTACATTTCCAGCGAGCCGGTGGTCTTGAACGAACCGCCCAGCGGCTGGGTGTAGCTGCCGGCGACCGCGGATTCGCGCGGGCCCAGGGTGTTGTCGGTGAAGCCGCGTACCGAGCGCACGCCGCCGGCGTAGAAGTTTTCGAAGAACGGCAGACCGGTGGCGGTGACCTTTTCCGCCGGCAACGGGCCGTCGGGACCGTCGCGATCGATGATGCGGCTGACGTCCTTGCCGTAGCTGTCGCCGTAGCCCAGTTCGGCGCGGGTGTTGAGCACCAGGTGGCGCGACAGCGGCCAGAACTTGGAGAAGCTGTAGTTGAGCTTGTAGTACTCGACGGTGGAGCCGGGCAGGGTCGCTTCCAGCCACAGGCGCTGCTGGGTGCCGGCGGTCGGCGTCAGCGCGTGGTTGAGGCTGTTGCGGCCCCAGCCGATCTGCGCGCGCCACGCGTGGAAGGTGCGGTGACCCAGCGCGTCGAGGTAATCGACGATGCTCTTGGGCGTGTAGCCGTAGCCGGCGATGATTTCGTTGCTGTCGATGCCGATCAGGCCGGTGATCGAGTCGGTCTCGGTCAACGGCACGCCCAGCACGACTTGCGCGGTGCCGTTGGTGGTCGAGTACTGCGCGGTGTTGAAGTCGGAGTAGTCCAACTTGCGCCACGACAGGTTGTAGCCCAGCGACACGCCGTCGTCGGTGAAATACGGGTTGGTGTAGGAGAAGTCGAAGCGCTCTTGGTAATAGCTGCGCTGCGCCTGCACCGACACGCGGTTGCCGCTGCCGAGGAAGTTGTTCTGCGACAGCTGCACCTGCGTGGTCAGCTTGCCCAGCTGCGAATAACCCAGGCCGAACACGAAGCTGCCCGAGGTGGTTTCCTTGAGGTTGTAGATCACATCGACCTGATCGCTGGTGCCGGGAACCGGCTTGCTCTCGACGTCGACGGTTTCGAAGAAACCCAGGCCCTGCAGACGGATCTTGGAGCGGTCGATCGCGGCCTGCGAGTACCAACTGCCTTCGAACTGGCGCATTTCGCGGCGCAGGACTTCATCGCCGGTGCGCGTGTTGCCCTTGAAGATCACCCGGCGCACGTTGACGCGCGGACCGGGCACCACCTGCATGTTGATGCCGACGGTCTTGTTCTCGCGATTGACGTCCGGGATCGGATTGACCTGGGCGAAGGCGTAGCCGACGTTGCCTAGCGATGCGGTGATCGCCTCGGAGCTGATTTCCAGCAGTCGGCGCGAGAAGATCTGCTCGGGCTTGACGATGACCAGCTTCTCGACCTGCTCCTTGGGCAGGATCGTGTCGCCGGTGACCACCACGGTGGAGACCTTGTACTGCTCGCCTTCGCTCAGGCCGGCGCTCAGGAACATGTCCTGGCGGTCCTGGCTGATCGAGACCTGGGTCGAGTCGATGCTGAAATCGACGTAGCCGCGGTCCAGGTAATACGAGTTGAGCTTTTCCAGATCGCCGGAGAGCTTTTCGCGCGAGTACTGGTCGTCGCGGCGGTACCAGCTGAGCCAGTTGTGCTCGCGCGATTCCCAGCCGTTGAGGATGTCTTTCTGCTCGAACTTGTCGTTGCCGATCAGGTTGATGTGGCGGATCTTGGCCGCCTTGCCTTCCTTGACGTTGATCGTGATATCGACGCGGTTGCGATCCAGGCGGGCGACGGTCGGGGTGATCTCGACGTTGTACTTGCCGCGGTTGTTGTACTGGCGCGCCAAGTCCTGCGTGACCTTGTCCAGCGCCAGGCGGTCGAAGGTTTCGCCTTCGGCCAGGCCGATTTCCTTCAGGCCCTTGAGCAGGTCCTCGGACTTGATGTCCTTGTTGCCGCTCAGGGTGAGCTTGTTGATGGCCGGACGCTCGGTCACGGTCACCACCAGGATGTTGCCCTGGCGGTCGAGCTGCACGTCTTCGAAGAAGCCGGTCTTGTACAGCGCGCGGATGGCTTCGCCGGCCTTGGCCGCGTCCATCGTGTCGCCGCGCTCGATCGGCAGGTAGGTGAAGACGGTACCGGCCGAGATGCGCTGCAGGCCGTCGATGCGGATGTCGCCGACGGTGAACGAGCCCGGGCCGGGCGTGTTCGGGGTGGCGCCTTTGAGGGCGAACGGATCGGCGGACTGCGCCAACGCCGGAATCGCCGGGGCCGAGGTCATTGCCGTGGCAAGGGCGAGGGCGAGCAGGCGGCGATTAGGAATTCGCGTCATCATTACGTCCGTTGGGGGCTGGTCTGCCAGCGCTCGCGGAGCGGGCTGGCGGGGGTCAAGGCGGCAGGTTTCGGGCGGCTGGTTTGAAGCAGGCCAGGTGGAGCTAAAGCGTTCGATCGAGCGTCAGGCCGGCATCAGCGCACCAGGTTGTTCAAAATGTCGTTGTAGAACGCCAGGCCCATGAGGCTCGCGATCAACGCCAGGCCGACGAAATGCCCGGCCGCCATCACGCGCTCGCTGACCGGGCTGCCTTTGACAAGCTCGATAAGGTAATACAGCAGGTGTCCGCCGTCCAAGATCGGGATCGGCAGCAGGTTCAGAATTCCCAGGCTGAGCGACAGCATCGCCAGCAGCTGCAGATACCAGGCCGGGCCGTTGCTGGCGTAGGCGTTGGCGGCGCGGCCGATGGTCACCGGGCCGGCCACGGTGTTCTGCAGCGAGACCCGGCCGGTGAATGCGCGGCCGATCATGGCGAACAGCTCGCGGGCCTGATGCACGCTTTCGCCCAGCGCCGCCGGCAGCGCCTGGATCGGGCCGTAGCGCAGCACCGCGTCGCGGCGCGGCGGCTGCGGGGCCGCGGCCAGCACGCCCAGACCCCAGAATTTCTCCCCGGTTTCGCGCTGCATGCGCTTGGGCGCGATCTCCAGCGCCAGCCGGTCGCCGTTGCGGATGACCTCGATCATGGCCTTGCCGCCGCGCTCGCCCAGGCGGGCCACGGCCGGCGGCAGGTCGTTCCAGCTCGGGATCAGTTCGCCGTCCAGGGCGGTGATGCGGTCGCCTTCGGCCAGCACGCCCCAGGCCGCGGTGCCCGGCTCGATCCGGCCGATCACCGGCGGCACCAGCTCATGGCGCGCGCCCAGGCCGATGACCTGGACTGCGCGGCGCTCGTCGAAAGCGGCCGGCAGGCGCGAAAGCTGCAGTTCGCGGTTCAGTTCGGTGCCGTTGTCGGTGCGCACCTTGACCTGCACGTCCTCGCGGTCCAGAGCGTAGGGAATCAACGCCATCTGCACCTCGCTCCAGGTCGGAGTGGGGCGCTCGCCGATCTGCACCAGGGTGTCGCCGCGGCGCAGGCCGGACTCGGCGGCGATGCCGCTGGCGCTGCCGACCACCGGCGCGAAGTCCGGACGGCCGATCACGAACATGCCCCACAAGAACGCCACGCACAGGATCAGGTTGGCGACCGGGCCGGCGGCGACGATGGCGATGCGCTGCCACACCGGCTTGCGGTTGAAGGCCTGCGGCGCCAGCGCCTGCGTGATTTCGTACTCGCGCTCGTCGAGCATCTTGACGTAGCCGCCCAGCGGGATCATGCCGATCGCGTAGACGGTGCCGTCCTTGCCGGTGCGCTCGTACAAGGCCTTGCCGAAGCCTATCGAGAAGCGCAGCACCTTCACCCCACAGCGGCGGGCGACCCAGAAATGGCCGAATTCGTGGAAGGTCACCAGCACGCCGATGCTGATGATTAGCCACCACAACGAGCCCAGGATTTCGCTCATGGCTGTATCAGGCTCTGTAGGCTTGGGCTGCGTGACCGATCGCCTGCTCGGCATGGCGTCGGGCCTGGGTATCGGCCTCGCGCAACGCCGCCAGCGAACTGGCCGGGGTGGGCGGGAGCGCGGCGAGGGTGTCCTCGACCAGCGCGGGTATGGCTAGGAAACCCACGCGCCGCTGAAGAAAGGCTGAAACGGCCACTTCATTGGCGGCGTTGAGCACCGCCGGAGCGGTGCCGCCGGCGGCCAGGGCCTCGAAGGCCAGGCGCAGGCAGGGGAAGGCTTCCAGGTCGGGACGTTCGAAATCCAGGCGGCCGTGGGCCAGCAGGTCCAGTCCGGCCACCCCCGATTCGATCCGCTGCGGCCAGCCGAAGCCCACCGCCAGCGCGGTGCGCATGTCCGGCAGGCCCAGCTGGGCCAGGGTCGAGCCATCGACGAATTCGACCAGCGAATGCACCAGGCTTTGCGGATGCACCAAAACCTCGATGCGCTCGCCTTCCACGCCGAACAGGTGGTGGGCCTCGATGACTTCCAGGCCCTTGTTCATGAGCGTGGCCGAATCGACGGAGATCTTCGGGCCCATGGACCATTTCGGGTGGGCGACGGCCTGCTCGGGTGTGACCTGGGTCAGGTCCGAACGTGTACGGCCGCGGAACGGCCCGCCCGAGGCGGTCAGCAGAATCCGCTTCAAACCGGCGTGGGCGCGGGTATCGGCGCGTTCGCCGCCGGTCTGCGCGGTGGGCAGGCACTGGAAGATCGCGTTGTGTTCGCTGTCGATCGGCACGATGCAGGCGCCGGCCTCGTGCGCGGCCTGCATCAGCAGCTCGCCGGCCAGCACCAGGGATTCCTTGTTCGCCAGCAGCAGGCGTTTGCCGGCGCGGGCCGCGGCCAGCGTGGAGGCCAGCCCGGCGGCGCCGACGATGGCGGCCACGACCGTGTCGCAGACGTCCGAGGACACCAGTTCGACCAAGGCCTGGTCGCCGCAATGCGCCTGGGTGGCCAGGCCGCGTTCGCGCAGGCCTTCGCGCAGGGCGGGGAAGCCGGCTTCGTCGGCGATGACCGCGTGTTCGGGGCGATGGCGCTCGCACAGCGCGAGCAGCGCATCGACCTTGCCGCCGGCGGCGAGCACCGTGGCGCGCAGGTTCTCGCCGTGGCGGGCGATGACGTCGAGCGCGGAGGTGCCGATCGAACCGGTGGCGCCGAGCACGGCGATGTTGCGCGCGGGGGCGCTCATGCGAGGGCTCCGTTCGCGCTTGTCGCGGCGATGTGCGCAGAGGCAAGAGCGAATCCCCCCTGCCCCCCTTTTTCAAAGGGGGGAACGGCAACAGTCCACGCTGCGGCATTGCCGGCGCGATCGGCTTTTCCCCCCTTTGAAAAAGGGGGGCAGGGGGGATTTGCTTCTACCAGGCGAACCGGCGTACTCATCATCAGAATCCGAAAATCGCCTTGCCCAGCGCGAACACCGGCAACGCGGCGAGGACGCCGTCGATGCGGTCGAGAATGCCGCCGTGGCCGGGAATCAGATGGCCCGAATCCTTCACCCCGACATGGCGCTTGAGCAGGCTTTCGAACAGATCGCCGACCACCGAGAACAGCACCGCGACGAAGGACACCAGCGCCACCCACGGCAGCTGATCGTTGGTCGCGCCGGCCAGCAGCGAGAAACCCACGCCCGCCGCGACGCCGGCGAACGCGCCGCCGATCAGGCCTTCGACGGTCTTGTTCGGGCTGACCCGCGGGGCCAGCTTGAGCATGCCGAACTTGCGTCCGGCGAAGTACGCGCCCGAATCGGCCGCCCACACCACCGCCAGCGCGGTCAGCAGCCACCAGTGGCCGTCCGGCAGCCCCAACAGGCCGACCGGGCCTTCGGCATGAATCCAGACCAGCGCGGCCCAGGCCGGGATCACGCTCAGCGCGGCCGCAGCGAGCTTGAACATGCGCGCATAAGTGCGGTGATCGCTGGCGAAGTTGAAGCGCTGCAGCCACAGGAAGGCCAGCAGCCACCAGATCACGCCGACCAGCGAAGCGATCTTGAACAACACCATCGGCGCCTGCGTCGCGCCGAGCCCGCCGGTGCGCGAGGCCCACACGATCGCCACCATCAGCGCCGCATGCACCACCAGCAGCACGGTGCGCGACAGGGTGTCGTCGATTTCGGCCAGATCGAACCATTCCCACAGACCGATCAGGAAGATCACCGCGGCCAGCGCGGTGATCCATGGCGTGGACAGCAGCAAGATCGCCGAGATCGCGACAGGTGCCATGACCAGCGCGGCGAGCAGGCGGGTTCGGGTCATTCAACGATCTCGTTGGTCTGGGCCGCGACCTGCGCCCCGGTCAGGCCGAAGCGGCGTTCGCGGCTGGCGAAATCGTCCAGCGCGTTCTGCAGCAGCTCGGCGTCGACTTCCGGCCACAGCGCTTCGGTGAACCACAGTTCGGTATAGGCCAGCTGCCACAGCAGGAAGTTGCTGATGCGGGTGTCGCCGCCGGTACGGATGAACAGATCCGGCGCCGGCAGGTCGGCCAGCGACATGCGCGAGGCGAGCAGGGTTTCGTCGATGTCGCCCGGGTCCAGGCGGCCGGCGGCCACGTCCTGGGCCAGCCCGCGCGCGGCCTGGGCGATGTCCCAGCGGCCGCCGTAGCTGGCGGCGATGCTCAGATGCAGGACGTCGTTGTCCTGGGTCTGGCGTTCGGCCGCGGCCATGCGTTCGCGGATCGGTTCGGCGAAACGGTCGCGTTCGCCGATGAAGCGCACGCGCACGCCGCGGCGGTCGAGTTCCTCGACCTCGCGTTCCAGGGCATTGAGGAAAAGCTTCATCAACGCGCCGACCTCGTCCTCGGGCCGGCCCCAGTTTTCGCTGGAGAAGGCGAACAGGGTCAGCGCGCGGATGCCGCGGTTGATGCAGAAATCGATGCAGACATTGACCGCGCGCGCGCCTGCGCGGTGGCCGATGATGCGCGGCCGGCGCCGGCGCTGCGCCCAGCGGCCGTTGCCGTCCATGATGACGGCCAGATGGCGCGGGATGCGTGCGGGCGCGGCGTTGGCGGGCTCGGAAGGCATGGCGCCGATGATGTGGACCTCAGGCAACGGATGGGGCGATGGACGAGGGTGGAAGCCGCTGTGTCCATCGTGCGGCGCGGCGGTGTCGGCGAGTCGGCCTGGGACACTGCCCGTTGTGGACCTGCACGATACGCAGAAGTTCAGCGCGGCTGCGACCGATGAACCAGTCGCCGTTCGCCGCGATGGTCTGCGTTCAGACCGCCATCAATTCCTGTTCCTTGGCCTTGACCACGCCGTCCACGTCCTTGATCGCGCTGTCGGTGACCTTCTGGATGTCGCCTTCGAAGCCGCGCATCTCGTCCTCGGTGACCTTCTTGTCCTTGAGCAGCTCTTTGGCCTGATGGTTGGCGTCGCGGCGGATATTGCGGATCGCGACCTTGGCGTCCTCGCTCTGGCTGTGGACGACCTTGGTCAGTTCCTTGCGGCGTTCTTCGGTCAGCGCCGGCAGGTTGATGCGGATCACGGTGCCGGCGGTGTTGGGAGTCAGGCCCAGGTCGGAGGCGAGGATGGCCTTCTCGACCGCGCCGACGATCTGCTTTTCCCACGGGGTGATGGTGAGCGTGCGCGCATCGCTGACCTGCACGCTGGCGACCTGGCCCAGCGGCATCTCGGAGCCGTGGTAGTTGACCTTCAGATGATCGACCAGCGCAGTGGAGGCGCGCCCGGTGCGGATCTTGGTCAGGTCGTGGCGAAAGGCTTCGACGCTCTTGGCCATGCGGTTCTGTGCGTCTTTCTTGATTTCATTGAGCATCGCCGGCTCCGTTCCAGTGGCGGTAATCGCGGGATTATATGGGCTCGGGCGGGTTTTGCGGACGGCGACCGGCGCCTCGGCCCCGCCCTGACCGCCGCCGCGCGCGCGATCGCCGCTGTTTTGCGCGTGCCGCGGCGCGATCGAGGGGATGGACCGATGCCCGGGTTTGCGATGGCATCGGTCACGTTTTGCGCGCGTTCGCGGCCGATTCGGCCGGCCGCGGACGGGCGGGGCGATCAGGCAGCGGCGGTTTCGCTGCGTTGCAGCATGGCGGCCCCGGCGCGCGGGTCAGTGCCGGTGCGTGGAGCCGTGCGGGTGCGGGTGCGCCGGTTCGTCGGCTTCGTGGCCGTCGGTGCAGTCGGCGGCGGCGTGCCCGTGGGCGTGGTCGGCGTGATCGTGATCGTCGTGGCTGTGATCGCCGTGATCGTGGCCGTGGTGATGCCCGCCCGCATGCGCAGGGTCGCCGTGCGGCGCGCGATCGTGGCGGTCGTGCTCGCAGGCGCGGCCGTGCTCGACCTGCAGGGTCGGGTGATTGATGCCGAAGCGGCGGTCGAGTTCGCGATTGAGCTTGTCGATGAAGGCGTCGTGGTCGCTGTCATCGGGCCGCACGATATGCGCGGTCATGGCGATCTCGCCCGCGCCCAGCGACCAGATGTGCAGATGATGGATCGCGATCACCCCGGGCTGCCCGCGCAGCAGCGCTTCGACTTCGCCGCGATCTACACCGCGCGGCACCGCGTCCATCGCCGCGTTGAACGCCTCGCGCAGCAGCCCGAACGCGCCGACCGCGACCACCACGCCGATCAGCAGCGCGATCGCCGGGTCCAGCCATTCCCAGCTGGTCAGCCACATGCCGGCGCCGGCCAGCACCGCCGCCAGCGACACCGCGGCGTCGGCCATCAGATGCAGGAACGCGCCGCGGCGGTTGAGATCGTGATCGTGGCCGTCGCGCACCAGCCACGCGGCGCCCAGATTCACCGCGATACCGAGCGCGGCGACGATGATCACCGGCAAGGCCGGAATCTCCGGCGGCGCGCTGAAACGGCGGATCGCCTCCCAGCCCAGCGCGCCGGAGAAGCCGACCAGCAGCAGCGCGTTGGCCAGCGGCGACAGCAAGGTCGCGCGGCGCCAGCCGTAGGTGTGGCGATCGGTCGGCGCGCGCTTGGCCAGCGCCGCCGCGCCCCAGGCCAGGCCCAGGCCGAGCACGTCGCCGAAGTTGTGCAGCGCGTCCGACAGCAGCGCCAGCGAATTGGTCATGAAGCCGTAGCCGGCTTCCAGCGCGGTGTAGGCGAGATTGATCAAAGTCACCGCGGCGAACGCGCGGGTGCCGCTGAGGCCGTGGTGGTGACCGTGGTGGTTGTGCGAGTGCATGCGCACATGCTGTCACGGGCGCCGGCGTGAACACTATTACAGCGCTGCGGCGGCGGCCGTTAAGCGCGCCTCGCGTCGCAGATCGGGCTTTTTCTTCGGGGTTTGCGATTTGAGTTATGCGACGGCGCGGCGTTGGTACGGCATAACATTTCATTGCCGCGTCGCGCGGCGATATGCGCATCGCGGCGTGAGTCGCGCAGCCGTGGCATCGATGACAACCTCTCGGCCACGCAGCGAAATCCGAGATCGTTTGCGAGCGCCGTTCGACCGCGCGCGAGTGCGTCGACGTGCACGGACATCGCAAGCTGTCGCGATGCTGTCGTCGAAAGCGCTTCGCGCGAGGCGATGCCGACTTCGCATCCATGAGTGCAGCGAGGCGCCGCCGCAGTCATCCCCAGCGAGGCCGCCCGAGCCCTGGTCCGCCGTCGCCCCTTAAACCTTTCCCGCCGCCCCGACATCGATACCTGTCTCTGCCCCTGGGGACCCGGCCTATGACTTTCTGCACGCTTGACTACGCCTGTAGTCACACGCACCCTTGGCTACAGCTGTAGTCAAGGAACGGCCATGACGCAAAAATCCATCGGCGACCAGGAACTGGCGCTGCTGCAATACCTCTCCGAACAGGGCGAGGCCTCGGTCGGCGATGTCGCCGCCGGCTATGGCGAGCCGCGCGGGCTGGCGCGTTCGACCGTGCTGACCATGATGGAACGCCTGCGCGCCAAGTCCTATCTGCGCCGGCGCAAGGCCGGCGGGGTGTACCGCTATTCCACCGCGACCGAACCCGACGACGTGATGCGCTCGGCGGTGGCCAAGTTTGTCGCCAACACGCTGCAGGGATCGGTCTCGCCGTTCGTGGCCTGGATGTCGCAGCGCGCGCAGGTCAGCGACGACGAACTGGCCGAACTGGAAAGCCTGGTCGCCGATCTGCAGTCGCGCCGCAAGGAGAACTGAGATGAGTCTGGACTGGATTGGCGAGACCCTGCTGCCGCGCCTGGTCGCGGCCGGATTGCAATCGTTGCTGGTGGTCGCGGCGGTGTGGCTGCTGTGCCGCTACCTGCGCCTGAGCGCGGCGATGCGCTGCTGGTTGTGGTGGAGTGCGGCCTTGCAACTGTTGCTCGGCGCGCTGTGGCCGACGCCGTTGAGCCTGCCGTTGCTGCCGGCGTCGTGGAGCGACGCGGCGCTCACGGCGCAGCCCGCGCCGCCGCTGTCCTCGGCCGCGCAACTGCCGTATTTCGTGACCCGCGCCGACCTCACCGCGGCACCGGCCGTCGGCGAACAGATGGCCGGCGCGGACTGGTTGTCGTGGCCGCTGGTGTTCGCCGCGCTGTGGCTGTCGGGCTTCGTCCTGGTCGCGATCGCCAGTGCGCGCGGCTATGCCGCCGCGCGCCGCCGCGTCGCCGAGTCGCAGCCGTGCGAACAAGCGCACGTGCTGCGGGCTTATCGCGCACTCGGCGACAGCCTCGGCCTGCGCCGCCTGCCGCCGCTGCGTCTGTCGGCGCAGATCCATTCGCCGCAGCTGATCGGTCCGTGGCCGGCCGCGGTGCTGCTCCCCGATGCGCGAACGCCGCAATTGAACAGCGAAGAATTGTCGATGGCCCTGCATCACGAACTGGTCCACGTGCGCCGCCGCGATCTGTGGTGGGGCTGGGTGCCGGCGATGGTGCAGCACCTGTTCTTCTTTCATCCGCTCGCGCACGTCATCGCGCGGGAATACTCGATCGCGCGCGAAGCCGCCTGCGACGCCGCCGTGCTCGAAAGCCAGCGTTATGCGGCGCACGACTACGGCCGTCTGCTGCTGCGCCTGGGCGTCGCGCCGCGGCCCGCGGCCGGCGTGGCCAGCGCGTCGCCCACTTATGTTGTTCTGAAGAGGAGACTGACCATGTTGCAGAACGCGACTTCGTCCTCGCACATCGGAGGGCTGGTCCTGACCGCCGCCGTGGTGCTGTTGGGACTGGTGCCTTACCGCGTGACCGCCGCCGCCGGCGAGCGCGCGCCGAAAACCCAATCGCAGACCGTGTCGATCCATTCCGATTCGCGCGACGGCGAAACCCGCATCACCGAACTCAAGGGCGGCGGCAAGCCCGAAATCTGGGCGGTGAAGGGCGGGGAGTACTACCGCGTCGGCGACGACGGCCGCTACGAAATCGTGCGCGACCCGGCCACCCGTGCGCGCCTGCAACAACGCATGAGCGATGCCAAGCAGGCCGGCGTCGATGCCGAACGCGCGAGCCGCGAGGCCGCCAAGGCGATGCGCGAGGCCGAGCAGGCCGGACGCGAAGCCGAGCAGGCCGGCCGCGACGCCGAACGCGCGGGCCGCCAGGCCGAGCGCGACGCCGAGGCCGCCAGCCGCGAAGCCCAGCGCGCCGCGGCCAACGCCCGACGCGAAGCGCTCGACGCCCAGCGCGAAGCGCGCGATGCCGCGCGACAGGCGCAGGAAGAAGGCCAGCGCGCGCGCGAACAGGGCCACCGCGACGCCGAACAGGCGCAGCGCGACGCCGCCCAGGCCCGCCGCGATGCCGAGCAGGCGCGCCGCGAAGCGCAACGCGAAGGCGAGCGCGCCCGGATCGACGCGCAACGCGAGGCGCAGCAAGCCAGGCAGAGCGCGCAGCGCGATGCGCAACAGGCCCGACAGCAGGCGCAACGCGACGGCGAACAAGCCCGGCGCGAGGCGCAGCTCGACCACGACCAAGCCCTGCGCGAGGCCGCGCAAGCGCGCCGCGACGCGCAGCAGCAGATACGCGATGCCGAACGCGTCCGCCGCGACGCGACGCGCTACGTGCCAGACAGCGCGCAAATCCGCAGCATCGCCGAACAGGCCCGTCGCGATGCGCAGCGGCAGACGGCCGACAGCGCGCAGATCCGTCGCGATGCCCTGCGCGCCGGCAACGAAGCGCGGCAGCAAGTGGATGTCGAGAAGATTCGCCGCGATGCGCTGCAGCAGCGGGTGGACGTCGAAAAGATCCGTCGCGATGCGATACGTGCCGCGCGCGAGGCGGTGGAACAGTCGGAGCGCGATTTGAGCGACGCGAACGCGTCGTTGTAAGGGCTGATAGGTCGTCATTCCCGCGAACGCGGGAATCCAGCGACTTCAAACGTTCTCGCACGAAAGGCACTGGATGTTCGGCTTCGCCGAAGTAAAGCGGAGCCCGCGTTCGCGGGAATGACGAGCAAAAAACAGATTCCGCGAAACCCTAAGCAGAGATATTGAACGGGTAAGGCAGGGCAGGGCGGTTGGCGATCGGGCCCGATCGCCGCCTATCGCGCGCGCCGCAGCACAGACTCGCCGAGCGGCTAGCCTTCAAGAATCTTCAATATCGTTCGTTCGGATCGAAACCACCGGCGCGACGTAAGCCGCCGGCCGATACGCAGGCCAGGACTCAGCCGCGCCCCTGCACCAGAGTGCCGATGTTCTCGCCGCGCAGGATCTTCAGCAGCACGCCCGGGTGGCCCATGTCGAAGATGCGCAGCGGCAGTTCGCTGTCGCGGCACAGGGCGAAGGCGGCGGTGTCCATCACCTGCAGATCGCGGCTGATGACGTCGTCGTAGGTCAGCTTGTCGAAGCGCACCGCGTCGCTGTGCTTCTTGGGGTCCTTGTCGTACACGCCATCGACCTTGGTCGCCTTGAGCAGCAGGTCGGCGCCGATCTCGATCGCGCGCAGCGCCGCGCCCGAGTCGGTGGTGAAGAACGGGCTGCCCACGCCGGCGGCGAAGATCGCCAGACGGCCTTTTTCCAGGTGGCGGATGGCACGGCGGCGGATGTAGTCCTCGCACACGTCGTTGATCTTGATCGCGCTCATCACCCGCACCTTGGCGCCGAGCTTTTCGAGCGAATCCTGCATCGCCAAGGCGTTGATCACCGTGGCCAGCATGCCCATCTGGTCGCCGGTGACCCGGTCCATGCCGCCGGCCGCCAGGCCCGCGCCGCGGAAGATGTTGCCGCCGCCGATCACCAGCGCGATTTCGGCGCCGGCCTGCTGGACTTCGATGACCTCGCGCGCCAGCCGGCCGATGACCTTGGGGTCGATGCCGTAGTCCTCATCGCCCATCAATGCCTCGCCGGAGAGTTTCAACAGGACACGGCGATAGGCGAGCTGGGACATGGGGGATCTCGGGGGAGGCGGAAAACGGGGCGAATTGTAGCTCAAGCGCACTGTGCTTAGGCGTGCGCGAACGGGCTGGGAGCACATCGGTGGTGGCGCGGGCGCACCTGTCCAGGCCGTCGCGCGCCGCGTATCGGCCATGCCGGCGCGGGCGCCGACGTGTTCGCGCGCCCTCGGCCAGCTTGCCTCTGCCCGACCGGCGGCGGGGTGGGGACGTTGCCGCATCGATCCGAAACCGTGACGCGGCAAGCAGACGCGATCCAAGCGGGTATGATCCGGCCGCCGGTCCAAGCACTGGAACCGCCGCCGCGGCCGCGCCGTCCTGACAGCGCCGCCGCGCACCACCCAAGGAGATGGAAAGTGTCGATCAAGAACCTCAACGAATTCGTCGAAGCGTCCAAGCAGAAGGATCTGAGCCAGGACGCGTTCGAACTGGAAAGCTCGCATCTGCTGGAAGTCAAACTCAACGGCCGGGTCTGGGCCAAGTCCGGCTCGATGGTCGCCTACCGCGGCGGCGTCAAGTTCGTGCGCCAGGGGCTGATGGAGCAGGGCCTGGGCAATCTGCTCAAGAAGGCCATCAGCGGCGAAGGCACCCAGCTGATGAAGATGGAAGGCCAGGGCCGGGTCTACATCGCCGATGCGGGCAAGAAGATCACCCTGCTGCGCCTCAACGGCGAATCGATCTTCGTCAACGGCAACGACGTGCTGGCCTATGAAGACGGCGTGCAGTCGGACATCAAGATGATGCGCAAGGTCTCCGGGATGATGTCCGGCGGCCTGTTCAACATCAAACTCAGCGGCAACGGCGTGGTCGCGATCACCTCGCACTACGAGCCGCTGACCCTGGCGGTGACCCCGGACCAGCCGGTGTTCACCGATCCGAACGCGACCGTGGCCTGGTCGGGCGGGCTGAGCCCGGACATCGTCACCGACATCTCGCTGGGCACGCTGTTCGGCCGCGGCTCGGGCGAGAGCATCCAGCTCAAGTTCGCCGGCACCGGTTGGGTGGTGGTGCAGCCGTATGAAGAGGTTTATTTCCAGCAGACCAGCTGATCGCCGTGTGTTCCGGCGCGGTCGCGCCGGGGCGGGGCGGTTGTTTGCGGTGCGAAGGCCGGGGTGATTCCCGGCCTTTGTTTTTCTGGGGCGTGGGGATCGGGGTTTCTTCCCAGGGCCGTCATTTCTCAGCGCCGTCATTCCCGCGAACGCGGGAATCCAGTGACTTCAGGCGTTCTCGCACGAAAGGCCCTGGATTCCCGCGTCCGCGGGAATGACGGTAGGTGAGTGTGCGGTTTCCGAGTTTCCGGTCCCGAATGAAAATCCCGATTCCCGATTCCCGATTCCCGATTCCCGACTCCCGACTCCCGATTCCCGATTCCCGATTCCCGAATCCCGAATCCCGAATCCCGAATCCCGAATCCCGAATCCCCAAAGAAAAAGGCCGCGGAATCCGCGGCCTTTCTCACATCGCAACTGAAGCGCGGAAGGCTTACGCCAGACCCGCCTGCTTCATGACTTCGGCGGCGAAATCGTCCACCTGCTTCTCGATGCCTTCGCCCACAGCCAGGCGACGCATGGTCACCACGTCCGCGCCGGCGGCCTTGACCACCTGCTCGACGGTCTGATCGCCGTTGAGCACGTAGGGCTGGCCGTACAGGGTGACTTCGTTGACGATCTTGGCGATCTTGCCGCCGATGATCTTCTCCAGGATGTCGGCCGGCTTGGACTTGTCCTTGTCGGACATCTTCGCCAGTTCGATTTCCTTTTCCTTCGCCACGAACTCGGCCGGCACGTCGCTGGCCTTGATGTGCGGCGGGTTCATCGCCGCCACGTGCATGGCCAGGCCGCGCGCCAGGTCGGCGTCGCCGCCCTTGAGCTCGATCAGCACGCCGATGCGGCCGCCGTGGACGTAGGCCGCGACGTTGTTGGCGCTGTCGATGCTGACCATGCGACGGATCTGGATGTTCTCGCCGATCTTGGAAATGACCGCGGCGCGGGTTTCCTCGATGGTCTCGCCCGAAGCCAGCTTGGTGGCCTTGAGCGCTTCCACGTCGGCGGCGCCCGAAGCCAGCGCGGTCTGCGCGACGGTTTCGGTGAAGCCGACGAAGTTGGCGTCCTTGGCGACGAAGTCGGTCTCGGAGTTGATCTCGACCAGCACGGCCTTGCCGCCGTTCTGGGCGACCGCGATGCGGCCTTCGGCGGTGACGCGGTCGGCCTTTTTGCCGACCTTGATGATGCCGGCCTTGCGCAGCCACTCGGCCGAAGCGTCGAGGTCGCCGTTGTTTTCGGTCAGGGCCTTCTTGCACTCCATCATGCCGGCGCCGGTGCGCTCGCGGAGTTCCTTGACCAGGGAAGCGGTGATATCAGCCATTGGAATTACCTCAGGTATACGTGTTGCCGTGCAGGAGCGGCGCAAGCCGCGACGGGGCGCGGGCGGGGCGGCGGCAGAATCGGCCTGACCGGTCGGGGGCGCAGGCTCTGGCTTGCGGTCCGGGCGGTGCTGGCTTCGGATTGCGGCGCTTGCGGACGTCGCTTCGGTTGATCGCGGCTTGCGCCGCTCCTGCAGGGTCGGATGGTGCGTGTCGCAGCCGCGCACTATGGCGCGGCTGCGTTACCGGGCGCTGACGGCCGCGCGATTACTCGGCAGCCGGAGCTTCGCCGTCGGCCTTCTTGGCGGCCGGGGCGGCAGCCGGAGCCGGGCCCTTCTTGGCCGGCGCGCGACCGCGCGGAGCGGACTTGCGGTCTTCCTTGCCTTCGCCTTCGGCTTCGGCGGCGAAGTCTTCTTCGCGCACGCCGCCGACCTGCGGAGCCGCCGCCTTGCCTTCCAGCACGGCATCGGCCGCGGCGCGGGCGTACAGCTGCACGGCGCGGATGGCGTCGTCGTTGCCCGGGATGGCGTAATCGACCAGGGCCGGATCGTAGTTGGTATCGACCACGGCGATGACCGGGATGCCGAGCTTCTTGGCTTCCTTGATCGCGATGTCTTCATGGCCGATATCGATCACGAACAGCGCGTCGGGCAGACGGTTCATGTCCTTGATGCCGCCCAGCGAGGCTTCCAGCTTGTCGCGCTCGCGGCGCAGGCCCAGCACTTCGTGCTTGACCATCTTCTGGAAGGTGCCGTCGGTTTCGCCGGCTTCCAGTTCCTTCAGGCGCGAGACCGACTGCTTGACGGTGCGGAAGTTGGTCAGCGTGCCGCCCAGCCAGCGCTGGGTCATGTACGGCATGTTGCAACGCTCGGCCTCTTCCTTGATCGACTCGCGCGCCGAGCGCTTGGTGCCGATGAACAGGATGGTGCCGCGCTTTTGCGCGATGCCCGAGATGAAGTTCATCGCGTCGTTGAACAGCGGAACGGTCTTCTCGAGGTTGATGATGTGGATCTTGCCGCGGGCGCCGAAGATGTACGGGCCCATCTTGGGATTCCAGTAGCGCGTCTGGTGGCCGAAATGGACGCCGGCTTCCAGCATCTGACGCATGGTGATCTGAGGCATTGCGAAACTCCGAAGGCAGGGAACCGACGCCGAATGAGTGAGGGCGTTTTGTCCGAAGCGAATCAGCTTCGGACAAGTGGTTCCGGGGTTGGGCCTCCCTGTCGCTTCCGTGTCCGAACCTGCATCGACGATCTTGCGATCGAGGACTCAGGCACCCCGGCACGGGTTGTGGCGACAGGTGTGAATTCGCCGGTGACGCCCGGCGTGGGCGGCTGCGGTCGGGGTCCGAAAGACGGACGTACCGGCCGCAAAGCCGCGAAAGTGTAGCCGGGACCGGGGTTTGGGGCAACTGGATGGGGGGTGAGGCCTTCCCGGGGGCGAATTGCGCGAGGTCTTTTGTAGGAGGGCCTTCAGGCCCGATGCTTTTCTTTCCGCCGCGATGATCCACAGGCCTGATCGAAGAGCATCGGGCCTGAAGGCCCTCCCACAAAAGACCTTCGAGGGTTCGCGAGGGCTGGGGCGCCTGACCGGGCCGCGCACTTCAGCAAATGCGTCGCGCAACGCCTTGAGACTGGCCGGGCCGCCGATCAGTTCCCGACGCTGAAGCCCCCGGGCCGGCACCACCACCCACCCCAGCCCCGACCAGGACTGAACCCAAGTTCACACACCTCGTCCACAAGAGGCCGCCATCGGCACGCAGCGGACCGCGCGGCGCGATGATAGGCGAACGTGAATGAGCGATAATGCGGGCATGGCCATCTCCATCAAAACCCCCGAAGACATCGAAAAGATGCGCGTCGCCGGCCGCCTGGCCGCCGAGGTGCTGCAGGTCGTCGCTCCCTACGTGAAGCCGGGCGTGAGCACCGGCGAGCTGGACCGCATCTGCAACGAGCACATCGTCAACGTGCAGAAGGCGATTCCCGCCAACGTCGGCTACAAAGGCTTTCCCAAGACCGTGTGCACCTCGGTCAACAACGTGATCTGCCACGGCATTCCCAGCGACAGCAAAATCCTCAAGGAAGGCGACATCGTCAATATCGATGTCACCGTCATCAAGGACGGCTGGCACGGCGACACCAGCCGCATGTATTACGCCGGCACGCCGTCGGTCATGGCCAAGCGCCTGGTCGAGGTCACCCGCGAAGCCATGTTCCGCGCGATCCGCCTGGTCAAGCCCGGCGCGACCCTCGGCGACATCGGCCACGCCATCCAGACCTACGCCGAAGCCGAGCGCTTCAGCGTGGTGCGCGATTACTGCGGCCACGGCATCGGCCGCATCTATCACGAAGAACCGCAGGTGCTGCACGTCGGCCGTCCGGGCGAGGGCGTCAAGCTGGTTCCCGGCATGACCTTCACCATCGAGCCGATGATCAACGAAGGCACGTATCGCCATAAGACCCTGCCCGACGGCTGGACCGTGGTGACCAAGGACCGCAAGCTGTCCGCGCAGTGGGAGCACACCATCGCGGTCACCGAAGACGGCGTGGAAATCCTGACCCGCGTGCCGGGCGACGACAACGATCTATGACCGCTACCGGTGCCGGCGAACGGCCGGTCGATCGATCGGCCGCCGCTTCGTCGGTGTCCGCCGCCCCGGCGGCCGATGAAGCGCCGCTTCCCGGCACCCCCGCGGCCATCCGCGCCGCGCTGAGCGCGGTCGATGCTGCGCTCGCGCAGCGCTTCGACCAGGACGCCAACGCCGACATCGATCGCCTGCTGCGCGCCCGCGCCGACGCGGTCGATGCTCAGGTCCGCGCGGCCTGGCAGCTGTGCATCGACACCGACGCGCCGCTGGCCCTGTTCGCGGTCGGCGGTTACGGCCGCGGCGAACTGTTTCCGCAATCCGACATCGACCTGCTGGTGCTGGCCGAACCCGAGGCCCAGACCGCGCAGGCCGAGCAACTGGGCTGTTTCTTCGCCTCGCTGTGGGACGCCGGCGTGCCGGTCGGGCACGCGGTGCGTTCGGCCGCGCAATGCACCGAGGCCGCCGCCGACCTGACCGTGCTGACCGCGATGCTGGAAGCGCGGCCGATCGTCGCCGGCGCGGTCGCGCAGATGGCGTTGCAGGCGGCGGTGTCGCCCTCGCAGGTGTGGCCGGCGCGCGAATTCTTCATCGCCAAGCGCGACGAGCTGCGCCAGCGCCACGCCCGCTACGGCGATACCGCGGACAACCTGGAGCCCAATCTCAAGGAAGGCCCCGGCGGCATGCGCGACGTGCAGACGCTGCACTGGATGGCGCTGCGCATCATCGGCACCTCGGACCTGGAATCGCTGGTGTCCATCGGCCAGTTGGGCCCGGACGAACTGACCACGCTGGAGCGCGAGCGCCGCACGCTGTCGCGTTTGCGATTCGGGCTGCATCTGGTCGCGCGCAAACGCGAAGAGCGCCTGCGCTTCGATTACCAGAAACTGCTGGCCGAGCGCCTGGGTCACGTCGATAACGCCGACAACCTGGCGGTCGAACAGATGATGCAGGGCTTCTACTGCAGCGCCGCGCTGGTGCTGCGGATCGGCGAGCGCCTGCTGCAGCGCTTCGAAGAACAGATCGAAGGCGAAGCCGTGCCGGTGCCGCTGAGCGGCCTGTACGAAGCCTTCGAACTGCGCCGCGACTACATCGCCGCGCGCGATCCCGAGTGGCCGCGCGACGCGTTCGAAGTGTTCGCGCTGTTCGGCGCCTGGGCCGCGCACGACGAAATCCGCGGCCTGCATTCGCAGACCGCGCGCGCGCTGGCCGAAGCGCTGTCGAAGGTGCCCAGCTTCGATCGCGCCGAACCGGCGCTGCGCGAGCGTTTCCTCAAGATCCTGCGCGGCCCGCATCCGGTGCACGCGCTGGAACGCATGGCGCG
Source organism: Lysobacter sp. TAB13 (assembly GCF_052113885.1). Classification (NCBI taxonomy): domain Bacteria; kingdom Pseudomonadati; phylum Pseudomonadota; class Gammaproteobacteria; order Lysobacterales; family Lysobacteraceae; genus Lysobacter; species Lysobacter sp. TAB13. The sequence goes on from NZ_JBFRDR010000013.1 coordinate 25,631, forward strand.
CCTGGGCGTGCTGGGGCGCTGGATTCCGGCGTTCTCGAAAGTCTCCGGGCGCATGCAGTTCGACCTGTTCCACGTTTACACGGTCGATCAGCACACCCTGGCGGTGCTGCGCAATCTGGCGCGCTTCGCGTCCGGCGTGGCCGATGAGCGTTTCAGCATCGCGCACGAAGTCTGGCCGCGCCTGCGCAAGCCCGAACTGCTGCTGCTCGCCGGCCTGTTCCACGACATCGCCAAGGGCCGCGGCGGCGATCACTCCGAACTCGGCGGCGACGACGCGCGCGTGTTCGGCACGACCATGGGCCTGAGCGAGTCCGACACCGCTCTGGTCGAATGGCTGGTGCGCCAGCATCTGCTGATGTCGGTGACCGCGCAGAAGCAGGACATCGCCGATCCGGAAGTGATCCACCGCTTCTCGGCCAAGGTCGCCGATCGCGAGCATCTGGATCACCTGTACCTGCTGACCTGCGCCGACATCGCCGGCACCTCGCCGAAGCTGTGGAACGCGTGGAAAGACCGGCTGCTGGCCGATCTGTACACGGCCACGCGCCTGGCCCTGCGCCGCGGCCTGGAGCATCCGGTCGCCGGCGACGAGCGCGCGGCGGAAACCCGCGAAGCCGCGCAGGCCATGCTGGCCGCGTTCGGCGTGCGCGACGAAGAGATCGCCGCGTTGTTCGCGCGCATGCCGCAGATCGCGTTCCAGCGCGGACGCCCCGACCAGATCGCCTGGCAAGCCTCGACCCTGCGCGGCGTGGCCATCGGCGACACGCGCGTGCGTGCGCGTCCGGTCAGCGCTCACGGCGGCACGCATGCCGGCGCGCTGGAAGTGTTCGTGCATTCGCCCGATCGCGACGGCTTGTTCGCCGCGATCGTCGCCACGCTCGATCGCCTGGGCCTGGCGATCCAGCAGGCGCGCGTGCTCGACGGCCCGTTCGGAGCGATCTTCGATACCTTCGAAGTGGTGCCGACCGATCCGCGCCAGTCGCCCAGCGCGGAAGATGTGGAACGCCGCCTGGAATCGACGCTGGCCGGTCCGCTGGAGCGGATCAAGCCGGCGCGCCGCGCCCAGCCGCGCCATCTGCGTCATTTCCGCATCGCGCCGCAGATCGAATTCTCCGATTACCGCAAGGGCGAGAGCGCGAGCCCGCGCACCACCCTCAGCCTGGTCTGCACCGACCGTCCCGGCCTGCTCGCCGACGTCGCGCAAACCCTGCGAAAACAAGGGCTGCGCGTGTACGACGCGCGCATCGCCACCTTCGGCGAGCGCGCCGAAGACGTGTTCCAGATCACCAGTGTGAATGCCGACGGGCGCGACAACGCGCTCGATCAAACGCAACAGCAGGCCCTGCGCGACGCGTTGCTGGCCTGCCTCGAAGGAGATAGTCGATGAGCCCCGCGAAGAAGACCACCAAGAAGGCCGTGAAGAAGAAGAGTGTCGAGTCGCCGGGCGTGGACGAACTGAAATTCATGATCGACAGCGCGTTCGAGCGCCGCAGCATGCTGACGCCGGACGAGATCGAAGGCTCGACCCGGCCGACGGTGGAGCGCGTGATCGACGGCCTGGAGCAGGGCGAGTTCCGCGTCGCCGAGCCCGACGGCAAGGGCGGCTGGACCGTCAACGAATGGCTGAAGAAAGCGGTGCTGCTGTATTTCCGGGTCAACGACATGCAGGTCGTGGAAGCCGACCCGGCGCCGTTCTGGGACAAGGTGCCGGCGCGTTTCGAAGGCTACGGCGAAGCCGATTTCCGCAAACTCGGCGCGCGCGTTGTGCCCGGCGCGATCGCCCGCCGCGGCGCCTATATCGGCAAGGACGTGGTGCTGATGCCGAGCTTCGTCAACATCGGCGCGCACGTCGGCGAAAGCACGATGGTCGACACCTGGGCCACGGTCGGTTCGTGCGCGCAGATCGGCAAGCACTGCCACCTGTCCGGCGGCGCCGGCATCGGCGGCGTGCTCGAACCGCTGCAGGCCTCGCCGACCATCATCGAAGACCACTGCTTCATCGGCGCGCGTTCGGAAGTGGTGGAAGGCTTCGTCGTCGGCCACCACAGCGTGATCGGCATGGGCGTGTTCCTGGGCCAGAGCACCCGCGTCTACAACCGCGCCACCGGCGAGATCAGCTACGGCTCGGTGCCGCCGTACAGCGTGGTCGTGTCCGGCCAGCTGCCGGCGAAGGACGGATCGCATTCGCTGTATTGCGCGGTGATCGTCAAGCAGGTGGATGCCAAGACTCGGTCGAAGACCAGTATCAATGAGTTGTTGCGCGGGTTGGCGGACTGAGGCGTTCCGGTCATGCAGCGTATCTCGGCCGGCATGATGCCGTTGTACAAATGGGTCATGCCGGCCCTGAGTCTGCTGATCGTCGCGTACGCTTCTTGGGGCTTGTATGACCCGAACGGCGCGCAGCCCATTTGGTGGGGCATGGCTTTGGTCGTGGTCGCCTATCTGGCCCAGGTCGTCATGTCGTGGACTCTGGCCGACGAAGTCGTCGATTGCGGAGATCGGCTGAAGGTGCGCCGTGGCGGTATCGAGGAAATCATCGATATCGCCGACATCGAAAGCGTGTCGGTCAACTATGCGATGCGGTCGCATCGCGCGACTTTGTATCTGCGAAAGGCCGGCCGGTTCGGCAAGCGCATCGTGTTCCTCCCGCGAGCGAATTCGCCATTCGGCACGTTCGGCGCGAGCAAAGTCATCGAGGACCTCAAGCAGCGAATACTGCTGGCGAGCGCGAACTCTTCGCATCAACAGTCGCCTTAATTCGGAACGTATACCTTTAAGAAGACGTCATTGCGAAGGGGGCCACGGAGATCGGCATGAGAGAAATTTCGTCCAGCCAGACGTACTTCACCAAGAAGATATTCCCGGTCATATGGTTCGGCGGGGTCGCCTGGATATTTGCAAGAGGCGTCGTTTACGAAGCTTGGAAAATAGAGCCGATTGCCTTGATCGCGCCGCTGTTCATGCTATTGATCGGCGTTTTCGCCTTCCGGGCGTATGTGTGGAGTCTTGCCGACAAAGTGTTCGACGACGGAGATTGTCTGGTCGTCAGAAAAGGGTCGGAAGAAGTGCGGATCGCGTTGCGGGACATCGTAGAAGTCGAGAACAAGCGCATGGAAAGGACGCCTCGCGTGACGCTGCACTTACGGACGCCGGGGAAATTCGGGGAGAAGATCGACTTCCTTCCGAAAGGAATTGCTTTCAATCCGTTTGCCAAGCATCCGCTGGCTGTCGAACTCGCCGAGCGAGTCCAACGCGCCCGGAGCGGTAAATGAAGTGAGGCTCCGGGACGTGGCGGTGCGGGGTTTCAACCGCGTATTCGTTTTTCGCAACCGTCGCCGGCCGCAAGCCGATCGACGAAAAGATCCAGTGATAGGTGGCTAAGTCATGACTACGCTCTACGGATTGAACAACTGCGACACCTGCAAGAAAGCCCGCAAGTGGCTCGACCGCTTCGGCGTCGCGCACAGCTTCGTCGATTACCGAGATAACAGGCAGTCGCCGGAGACGCTGGTCGAGTGGAAGACTCAGCTCGGCGGCTGGGAGTCGCTGATCAACAAGTCTTCGACCACCTGGCGCACCTTGCCGCCCAATCGCAAGGAACCGGCGTCGGACGCGGAGTGGAAGCTGTTGCTCAAGGAGTATCCGCAGTTGATCCGGCGGCCGGTCGTGGTGACCGACGACGGCAAGGTCTCGCAGGGCTTCAGCGACAACGGTTTCAAGCAGCGTTTCGGGATCGGTTCGTGAGCGCGGCCGGCGCCGGTCGCAGCGCGGTGCTGGAGCTGACCTGCGATCTGATCGCGCGGCCGTCGGTGACGCCGGACGACCTGGGCTGCCAGGCGCTGATCGCCGGGCGCCTGACCCGCGCGGGTTTCGCCTGCGAGCATCTGCGCTTCGGCGAGGTCGATAACCTGTGGGCCGTGCATGGCGACGGCGACGGCCCGACCCTGGTTCTGCTGGGTCACACCGATGTGGTGCCGTCGGGTCCGGTGGACAGTTGGAGCAGCGAACCGTTCCTGCCGCAAATCCGCGACGGCGTGCTGTACGGGCGCGGCGCGGCCGACATGAAGGGCAGCGTGGCGGCGTTCGTGATCGCGCTGGAGCAGTTCGCGGCGCGGCATCCGCATCATCGCGGCCGCGTCGCGCTGTTGCTGACCTCCGATGAGGAAGGCGATGCGATCGACGGCGTGCGCCGGGTCGCGGACAGTTTCCGCGCGCGCGGCGAGCGCATCGACTGGTGCATCACCGGCGAGCCGTCTTCGACCGTGCGGCTGGGCGATCTGCTGCGGGTCGGGCGCCGCGGCACCTTGTCGGCGACCTTGAAGGTGATCGGCGTGCAAGGCCACGTCGCCTATCCGGAGAAGGCGCGCAATCCGATCCATCAGGCGATGCCGGCCTTGTCCGAACTCGCGGCGAAGCGTTGGGACGAGGGTTACGAAACCTTTCCGCCGACCTCGCTGCAGATCAGCAATATCCACGCCGGCACCGGCGCCAACAACGTGATTCCCGGCGAGCTGCAGGTGTTGTTCAACCTGCGCTTCAACCCGAGTTGGAACGCCGAGCGTCTGGAGCGCGAATGCGAAGCGGTGTTGCAGGCGCACGGCTTGGAATACGAGCTGCGCTGGTTCCGCGGCGGCGAACCGTTCTACACGCCGGAAGGGCCGCTGCGCGCGGCCGCGCGCGCGGTGTTGACTCAGTTCGCTGGCGCCGCGCCGCTGGAGAGCACCGGCGGCGGCACCTCGGACGCGCGTTTCATCGCGCCGCTGGGCGCGCAGTGCATCGAGATCGGGCCGGTCAACGCGAGCATCCACAAGGTCGATGAAAACGTCGCGGTGGCCGACCTGGAAGCGCTGCCGGGCTTGTACCTGGCCTTGATCGAGCGTTTGTTGATCGTCTGACCGGCGCCGCTCGCGACACGGCGGCAAGCGCGAAGCTTGCCGCCGCGATCCGCGCGCCTTACTGCGGCGTCAACTTCAAGGTGTAGCGCGTCGCCCCCGGCAGGAACGGCGTCGGGCGCCCGTGCACCCAATCCTCATGGCCCGCGCCCCAGAACGGCGACAACGGATTGCCGCTCTGGCCGCCGGGCATATGGATGATGCCGTCGGCTTCGTGACCGGGCGAGACCACCATGCGTTCGGACGCGCCGAAGCCGGGGCGCTGCACCCGCGGCATCGCCGCGTCGCCGGCCAGTTCGTCCGGCGGCATGCACAGTGCGCTCTTGGCGAAACCGGGCAGGGCGGAGGCCAGCGGATGGCAGATCGCGGCGGTGTTGTGTTCGCCCCAACGATGCCTGGACAACTTCGCCACCGCGTCCGGGCCGGGCGCGATGTTCAGATCGGTGAGCACGTCGAGCGCGGCATGTTCGAGCAGGCTGTCCCAGGTCTGCTCGTTGCGCGGCAGCAGGTGCGCGGGGCGCTGGGTCAGCAGCGGCCATACCACGCCTTCGAGTTGCTTCAAGTCGGGCATCTCGAACTGCGGGCCGATCGCAACCTGCGCCGGCGCGGTCAGGCCGTTGGCGATACGGGTGAACACCGCGCGGCGCCAGTTGCGCACCATGCGATAGCTCACCGAGCCCGGTTCGGCGCGGCCTTCCCAGCGCTTGGAGGCTTCGGCCAATGCGCTCAGCGCCGGGCTTTGCCCGCTCTTGCTCACGCGCGCGGCTTCGTCCTGCAGCAGCTTCCACCAGCGTTGCAGGAACAGCGAGCGGTCGTCGAGCTGGATCGCCAGCAGATCGCGTTCGGTGAAACGCTGCTTGGCGAACAGGCCGTCGCGAATCTGGCCGGCGCGCGCGCCCAGGACGTAGTCGCCGTCGCCGATGCGCTCCAGGTCCAGGCCGTCGAGCGTGCGCGCATTGGCCGTCCACAGCCGCCCCGACGGCGGCGCGATCAGGCTCGGCGCGTCGGCGGTCTGGATCGTCCACGGCGGGCAGGCCGGCGGCTGGGCGATGTTCTGATTCTCGACCAACGCCGCGGCGGAGCAATCGCCTTCGCGCTCGGGCAGCGGGCCGAGCAGGCGCCAGGCGATCTTGCCCTTGCTGTCGCCGACCACCAGGTTCTGCACCGGCATCGCGACCTTGCGCGCGATCACCATCGCATCGTCCACCGATTGCGCGTGCAACAGGTCGGACAGTCCCATGTTGAGCGAGCCGGGCAGATGCGCGCTCCAGCGCAAGGCCAGCGCGCTGCCGTCGGCGTTGTCGTGCAGCAGCGGTCCCCACGCGGTTTCGCGCACCACCAGGGTTTGCGGCGCGCCGTCTTTGACCGCGATGGTTTCCTTGTGCACGGTCAGGCCGGCGCAGGTCTGCGCCGTCGCCTCGCCGGCGCAACCGGGTTGCAGCGACCAGTCGGCCCAGTCGCCGTAGCTGTTGGTGAAAGCCCAGGCGATGTGGGTATTGCTGCCGACCACGATCGCCGGCAATCCGGGCAGGGTGAAGCCGTTGGCGTCGATGCGGCCGCCGGCCGCGCGCGCGTCGGCGTAGCGCAATCGCGCGCGGAACCAGATGTTGGGCGCGCGCAAACCCAGGTGCATGTCGTCGGCGACGATCGCGCGGCGGTCGGCGGTAAGGCTGCCGGCGACGGCGAAATTATTGCTGCCGATTTCGTCCAGGAACGGCAGCGGCGCCAGCGGTCCCGGCGGCGGCGAGGGCAGCTTGCGCAGATCGACTTCCTCCGCGCTCGGCAGCGCGGCATCGCCGACCGGAGCGCCGAACAGCGGCGCGTCCCAACTGCTGCCCTGATGCGCCAGCAATCGGTACAGCGGCGCCGGCAACTGCGAGCTGAGCCGCCACTGCGCGTACTCGCGCGCGTTGCTGGCGTCCTGCAGATCGAAATACATCGCGTAGCCGACCAGGGCCGAGTCCGGCACGGTCCACGGCTCGGGCTCGCTGCGCAGCAGCAGATACGGCCAGGGCTTGCGCGACAAGCCGTTCAAGCCGGCGTTGACGCCGTCGGCATAGGCCTGCAGCAAGGCGGTCTTGTCCTGGGCGAAGGACGCCACTTGCGCCTGCACGCGGCTGCGCAGGCGGTGCACGCGATGCTGGCGGTCGTAGTCGAGCGCGCGTTCGCCGAACAGTGCCGACAACTCGCCGGCAGCGGTGCGCCGCAGCAGGTCCATTTCGAAATAGCGTTCCTGGCCGTGCACGTAACCCAGCGCGCGCATGGCGTCGGCTTCGTTGGCAGCATCGACGGTGATCACGCCCAGCGCATCGCGCTGGATCGTCGCCGGCGCCGACAGCCCGGGCAGGGCGAGTTCGCCTTCCAGGCGGGGCAGGCTGCCGCGAAGCAGCCACCAGGCGGTCAGACCGCCGATCGCGAACAGGCAAAGCAGCGCGAGCAGGCCGCGCTTGATCCATTTGGCCATGGGAATCCTCCGTGAGCGAGCTTAGCCGAAGTCTGCGATGGCCCGGCGAAGCGGCGATGAAGCGGTGCCGCTAATCGCCGGGAGTCTCGATGACAGGACCGTTTCAGACCCGGCCCAAAGTTTTGTGGCAGACCCATTTCAGGCCCGACCCGAGTTTTGTGGGAGGGCCCTTCAGGCCCGACGCTCTTCGTTCCGCCGAGGCATGACCAACCCCCGACCCGGCAAACCCCGGTCTCACACGATTCCCACCCCCAATGGCCGGACCGCGACGGCGGTCGCGTTGGACCAATCACCGGACGCTTGCATCCGGCGCCGTCCTCAAGCAGGATCGACCCATGAGCCTCGCCTCCGCCATCGCCTCGATCCGCAGCGCCGCCGTAACCGGCCGCTCGCATTCGGCCGTGAACGGCGCGCGCGTCAACAACAATAATCGCAATAACGCCAGCCTCCAGCGGGCCGACGATTAGCGCGCAGCAAAACGCTCAATCGATCACAAGCCCGCACTGCGAAGTGCGGGCTTTTTCGTTTCTGGCTCCGGCAAAACCCCTCAACCCCGTCCCCAGCGCTGTAAACCTTCAGGAGATTGTCCGATGTGTTCGATCCTAGGCTTGTTCGACCTGCGCCCCGGCGCCGATCTGCGCCCGCTCAGGCCGCTGGCCCTGTCCTTGTCGGCGAAACAGCGCCATCGCGGCCCGGACTGGTCCGGCGTCAGCGTCGAGCCGCGCGCGATCTTGGTGCATGAGCGGCTGGCGATCGTCGATCCCACCGGCGGCTCGCAGCCGCTGCGCTCGGCCGACGGCGAACTGGCGCTGGCGGTCAACGGCGAGATCTACAACCACCGCGAGCTCGAACAGCAGCTCGGCGCGCCATACGAATTCCAGACCAAATCCGACTGCGAAGTCATCAACGCGCTGTACCGCGAAGGCGGCGACCTGGGCGAACTGCTGAACCGCCTCAACGGCATCTTCGCCTTCGCCCTGTGGGACGCCGCGCGCGGCCGCTACGTGATCGCGCGCGATCCCATCGGCGTGTGCCCGCTGTATTGGGGCCACGACGCCGACGGCCGCTTGTGGGTGGCTTCGGAAATGAAAGCGCTGGCGCGGCTGTGCGACGACGTCGCTCCGTTCCCGGCCGGGCACTACTACGACAGCGAAGTCGGCGCGCCGGTGAAGTACTACCAAAAGCCCTGGCGCGATTACGACGCTACCAAAGGCGTGGAAGTGTCGAAGCAGGAATTGCGCGAAGCCTTCGAGCGCGCGGTGCACCGGCAGATGATGAGCGACGTGCCCTACGGCGTGCTGCTGTCGGGCGGTCTGGATTCGTCGCTGGTCGCCGCCTGCGCCGCGCGCTTCGCCCGCCGCCGGGTGGAAGAAGACGATCAGGCCGAGGCCTGGTGGCCGCGGCTGCATTCCTTCGCCATCGGCCTGCAGGGCTCGCCGGACCTGGCCGCGGCCGAGATCGCCGCGCAAGCGCTGGGCACGGTCCATCACGGCTTCACCTACACCTTCGAAGAAGGCCTGGACGTGCTGCCGGATGTGATCCAGCACATCGAGACCTACGACGTCACCACCATCCGCGCTTCCACGCCGATGTTCCTGCTGGCGCGGCGGATCAAGGCGATGGGCGTGAAGATGGTGCTGTCGGGCGAGGGCTCGGACGAAATCTTCGGCGGCTATCTGTATTTCCACAAAGCGCCGAACGCGCGCGAATTCCACGAGGAACTGGTGCGCAAGCTCGACGCGCTGCACAGCTTCGACTGCCTGCGCGCGAACAAGTCGATGATGGCCTGGGGCGTGGAGCCGCGGGTGCCGTTCCTGGATGTTGAATTCCTGGACGTGGCCATGCGCATGGATGCGCAGGCCAAGATGGTGGACAAGGCCGCCGGCAAGATCGAGAAGTCGATCCTGCGCGAAGCCTTCGAAGGCTATTTGCCCGATTCGATCCTGTGGCGGCAGAAAGAGCAGTTCAGCGATGGCGTGGGTTATGGCTGGATCGATGGTTTGAAGCTGCACGCGGAAACGCACGTCAACGATCGTGAGCTCGCTGCGGCAGCAGTTCGCTTCCCGATCAACACGCCGCTGACCAAGGAAGCGTATTACTACCGCAGTATTTTCGATCGCTATTTCCCGGGCACGGCTTGCGCCGAGACGGTGCCGGGCGGCAAGTCGATCGCCTGTTCTTCGCCGGCGGCGATCGCATGGGACGCGGCGTTCGCGAATGCGGCCGATCCGTCGGGGCGCGCGGTGGCGGGGGTGCATCAGGCGGCGTTGGTTTGAGGGGACGGGTTAAGAGCAAATCCCCCCTGGCCCCCCTTTTTCAAAGGGGGGAACGCGGGTTGGGGGAGAGTGCGGTGACGTGGTGAATCCGTCGCGATGATGGCACGCGGAAATTCGCCCCCTTTGAAAAAGGGGGCTGGCGCCTGCGAAACATGTTGGAGCGAGAACACCAAGCGCGCCGGGGGATTTGCTCCACCCCGGCGCAGCCGTTCAATCCGCTCCCGGATAATCCTTGCAGTCCATCCAATCCACCCGCGCACCCTGCGTCTGCTTCAACAACCAAGGCACCGCCACCCGCGCCTTGTCGTGCACGTCGTGAAACAAAATCGTCCCGTGCCGCCACAACAGCATCAGGCTGAGCAGGCGGCCCTGGACATCGGCCGGCGACATCTTGGCGTTCCAGTCCTGCGAGTCGATGCTCCACAGCACCACGCGCACACCCTGCTGACGGAAGAACTCGCCGCTGTCGGCGCGGCGTTGCCCGTACGGCGGCCGGAACAGCGGGACATAGGCATCGCCGGTCTGCGCCTTGATCAGCGCGCTGCTGCGGATCACCGAATCCTGCCACTGCGGCCAGCGCGCATGCGACTGATGCTCCCAACCGTGCGAGGCGACGCACATGCCGGCGTAGGTCTGCGCGGGCGACGCGGCCTTCATCCGTTGCTGCAGCGACTGGCCGAGCACGAAGAAGGTCGCATCCAGCTTGTGCGCGCGCAACGTCTGCAACAATTTGTCGGTGCTGCCGCCGGCCGCGCTGGGACCGTCGTCGAAGGTCAGCAGGAAGCGCCGGTCGGGCAGCTCGCTGCCGTCGAGTTCGTCGCTGCCGTAGGTGTCGATCTCGCTGCTGACGCGGGCGAACAATGCGGCCAGGCGCAGTTGTTCGTCGAGGTAGATGCGATGAAAACGCGCCGCGTCGGCGTACCAGGCCGCAAAGGCCGGTTCCGGTGCGGCGTCGAAGGCCAGCGCCAGCCGGCGCAAAGCCGCGGCATCGGCGGCGGGCGCGCAGAAGACTTCGCGCGCGCCGCAGCCGCGCGAGGCGAGGCGGTAGTTGCCGCTCAGCCGTTGCCAGTAACGCGCGCGGATCCGATCGACTCCGGCGCGATCGATCTGCTTGAGATTCAAGCGCTGCGCCAGCGCGGCATCGTCCAGCGATTCGCTCAGCGCCAACTCGTGCGAGAAGGCGAGGATTTCCGCGCGCGAGGCGCGATCGAATCCGGCCGGTGTGTTCAGCGGCTGCGGCCAGGTCGCGCGATCGGCGGTGGCGACGACCGCAGGGCCGGCGGCGTTGGCGAGATTGGCAAACAACAGCACGGCAGCGCCGATCAGCGCGGCCCAACCCGCGGCCGGCGATGTTGCGCACGGCCCGCGCCATGCGCGGCTCGCGCTGGTGCGCACCCGGGTCGAATACCTGCCGCCGCGATCGCTGCTGCCCTGCATGGATTACCGCTCCTCAATACGCGCTGACGCGCTCCAGGGCCTGATCGTAGGTCTTGTCCGGCCTCTCGCGCTTGGCCGCGAGATAGTTCGACATCGCCCGCTCGTACTGGCCGTCTTCTTCGTACAGCTTGCCGATGTTGTAGTAAGCGTTGGCGCGGATGGTCGCGGCATTGCCGCCCTTGGCCAGCGCTATCGCCGTGCGCGAGGCCCAGATCGCTTCCGCGGCGCGGCCTTGCTTCACATAGGCCAGGCCGAGGTTGCTGTAGGCCAGCGCATGGCCGGGATCGAGTTCCACCGCTTGCTGATACGCCGCGATCGCGGCCGGAAGATCGCCGGCGCGATACGCCGCTTCGCCGCGTTGATTGGCCTGGGCCGCGTCGCTGTCGTCCTGCGCGTCGCCCAGGCCGGTGTCGCCGCCGCTGATCTGCGCGATCTCCGCGCCGATGCGATCGGCGGCGGCGCGGCTGGCGCCGATGCGGTTGATGTCCTCGAAGCGGCCTTCGCCGTCGATGCGCAACACCGTCCACAGATTGCCGGGCTGCGAAGGCACGGTGTAAGTGCGCACCAGGGTCTGGCCGACATAGACGTAGACCCGGGCCTGACTGCGCGCCAGCGCATCGGCGGCCGGGTCCTGGCGATGGCCGAAATCGTGCACGGCGTAGGTGTAGACCTCGCCGGAATGCTTGCGCTGCACGGTGATGGTTTCCGGACCGTGGCGCTCGGTGTCGTCCAGATCCAGGCTGGCGTCGGCGCCGTTCTTGCGTTCGAAGTAAACGTGGTTGCCGGGGAAGCTGAGATGCGAGTCGAGATCGACCGGCGCCTCGCCCCAGCTGAGCACCACGCGCAGGCCGTCCAGACTTTGCATGGCCGCGCTGAGCGCGTAGCGCGAGCCTTCGCAAGGGCATTGCGCGAGCAACTCCGCGTAGCCGGCGCGGCGGATGCTCAGGCGCGCGGCCGGATCGCGCAGCGCGGCGGCGTCGAGCGCTGCGCGGCCCTGGGCGTCGGTGGTCGCGGCGAGCGCGGGCTGGCCGTCGCGGCGCAAGCTGACCGCGGCGCCTTCGATGGGGTGATCGGCCACCGTCGCGCTCAGCACGGTGATGCCGCCGTCGTCCGCGCGGGCCGTGCCGGCGCAGGCGAGGGCGAACAGGACGCAGGCGGATGCGGCCGCGCGGCGGAGCATGGGCGTTCCAGGGCGGGTTCGGATGCCGGCGATGATACGCAAAGGCACGGGCGGATTCGCCTGCCGGATGCGCCTGTTAGTCTGTAGCGCAAGGGTCCGGCGCGCTCGCCGCGCCGGCCCGGAACCAAGGCAGAAGCGATACGCGGACGCAATAACCGGAGAAGCGCGATGGCAGCCGAGGCGCAAGGCAGCGAACTGGTCAAGGTGGTGGTGCTGCTGGCGGCCGGCGTGGTCGCAGTGCCGATCTTCAAGCGCATCGGCCTGGGCTCGGTGCTGGGCTATCTGGCCGCCGGCCTGCTGATCGGCCCGTTCGGGCTGGGCTTCTTCAACGACTCGCAGGCGATCCTGCACGTGGCCGAGCTGGGCGTGGTGATGTTCTTGTTCATCATCGGCCTGGAGATGCGGCCCTCGCATTTGTGGAGCCTGCGCCGCGAAATTTTCGGCTTGGGCACCGCGCAGATCGCGCTGTGTTCGCTGGCGATGACCGGCGTCGGCCTGGCGTTCGGCTTGCCGCTGATGGTGGCCTTCATCGGCGCGATGGGCTTCGTGCTGACCTCCACCGCGATCGTCATGCAGATCCTCGGCGAGCGCAGCGATCTGGCCTTGCCGCGCGGACAGCGCATCGTCTCGATCCTGTTGTTCGAAGATCTGCTGATCGTGCCGCTGCTGGCGCTGGTCGCGCTGATGGCGCCGCCGGAAGCGAATCCGAGCGCGGCCGCGCATTCGCGCTGGGCCGATATCGGCATCGCCATGGCTTCGCTGGCGACGCTGCTGGCCGCCGGCATCTGGCTGTTGAATCCGCTGTTCCGGGTGCTGGCCGCGGCCAAGGCGCGCGAGGTGATGACCGCCGCGGCCCTGCTGGTGGTGCTGGGCGCGGCCCTGCTGATGCAGATCGGCGGCCTGTCGATGGCGATGGGCGCGTTCCTGGCCGGCGTGTTGCTGTCGGAATCGACCTTCCGCCATCAGTTGGAAGCCGATATCGAACCGTTCCGCGGCATTCTGCTCGGCCTGTTCTTCCTCAGCGTCGGCATGTCCCTGAACCTGACCGTGGTCGCGGCCAACTGGCCGATGATCGTCGGCGGCGTGCTCGCGCTGATGCTGGTCAAGTCGCTGTGCATCTACATCGTGGCTCGGCTGATGAAGTCGTGCCACACCGAGGCGCTGGACCGCGCGGTGCTGATGGCGCAGGGCGGCGAGTTCGCCTTCGTGCTGTTCTCGGCGGCGGCTAACGCCAAGCTGATCGATGCCGCCGTCAGCGCCAATCTTACCGCGATCGTGGTGCTGTCGATGGCGCTCACGCCGCTGGCGATCATCGCGCTGCGCAAGTTCTCGCCGAAGATGGCGCTGTCGCTGGAAGGCGTGGACGAGCCCAACGGCTTGAGCGGCAGCGTGCTGTTGATCGGCTTCGGCCGTTTCGGCCAGGTGGTGTCGCAATCGCTGTTGGCGCGTGGGGTGGAGGTGGCGATCATCGACACCGATGTTGAGATGATCGAAAGCGCGCAGACCTTCGGCTTCAAGGTGTACTACGGCGACGGCACCCGCCTGGACGTGCTGCGCGCCTCCGGCGCCGGCAACGCGCAGCTGATCGCCATCTGCATCGACGACCGCGCCGCCGCCACCGTCACCGCGCAGCTGATCCGTCACGAGTTCCCGCAGGCGCGGTTGCTGGCGCGCAGTTTCGATCGCGAACATGCGCTGGAACTGGTGCATGCCGGGGTCGATCTGCAGGTGCGCGAGACCTTCGAATCGGCGATGCGCTTCGGCGAGGCGGCGCTGGTGGAACTGGGCGTGTCGGCGGACGATGCGGCCGAAGTCGTGGCCGATATCCGCAAACGCGATGCGGAGCGTTTCGAGCTGGAACTGGTCGGCGGCGTGCGCGCCGGCGTGTCGCTGCTGTACGGCAATATGCAGCAGACGCCGTTGATTCCGCCCAAGCCGCGTTCGACGCAGCCGCGCGAGGACGAAGAACACGCGCCCGGGATTTCCGCCTGAGAGCGCCGCCGGCCTTCCGGATGCCTCGGCGGCAAGCGCGCGATTAGCTGGCCGCCGGGCCGCACGACGGCGGCCAACTGCGATCGGGTTCGGCGACCAGATCGATCAGGAACAATTCGCCGGAGCGCTCGCCGTCGGCCTGCGCGAACAGCAGGCGGTCGCCGCGCGGCGACAGCAGCGGGCCGACCTGGAACACATCCGCGCGCGCGGCGATCCGTCCGCGTTCGCGCCATTGCTGGCCGCGGCGCTCGAAGCGGTACAGATGCGAGCGGTCGCCGCGATCGATCACCGCGATCAGGCCGCGGCCGTCGCGGGCGATGTCGGCTTCGTATTCGTTGGCCGCGCTGCTCAGCGGCGCGCCGAGATTGTGCACGCTCCAGCGTCCGTCCGCGTTTGGCGTGGCGGCGTACAGATCGCCCTGGCCGTGGCCGCCCGCGCGGCTGGAACCGAAATACAGGCGGCCGTCGGCGCTCAACCGCGGCAGCAGTTCGGCGGCGGGGGAGTTGACCGGTTCCGGTAACCGCTGCGGTTCGCCCCAGGCGCCATCGGCATCGCGCTGCACGTAGTAGATATCCAGATCCTCGCCCTTGGGATCGTGGCGGGCGGATACGAAGTACAGGCGGCGGCCGTCGGCGGTCACGAACGGATCGGCGTCCAGGCCGGCTTTGGAAGCGGCGAACGACGGCGGTTCGGGCTTCGACCATGCGCCGGCTTGACAACGCGAGCGCAGGATGCGCCAGTTCGCGAACTGGGTATCGCTGCGCATGAAGTAGATCTCGCGGCCATCGGGCGTGAACGTCGGCGAGGATTCGTATTGATCGCTGGCGATGCCCGGCGGCGTCCAGCGTTGCGGCTCGGCGGCGTGCGGGGCGGGGCGTTGGTAAGCCATCGCGCAAGCGCTCGCGCAGACAGCGGCGAGCATCGCGGTGGACAGCCATTGCACCGGCGGGGCGGTGGGGCGCGGCGGGTCGGGACGGTTCACGGGGCCTCCGCGATAGAACGTGTGGACGATCGAATCGGAATGCATAAAACGCGCGTCGCGACGGCCCGTATTCGGCTTACTCGCGCTGACGTTGCTGGAAGCGCCTGGCCTTCGCCACGTTTCCGCAGGTCGCCATATCGCACCAGCGCCGGCGTCCGTTCTTCGATGTGTCGATGAACACCCAGCCGCAATCGTTGCCGTCGCAAACGCGCAGGCGCTCCACGCGCGCGTCCTTGAGCAGTTCGATCGCATAGGCGGTGATGACGTGGGCGATGAGGTCCAGCCCCGAGCGTTCGGCCGTCCACTGGGTCTGCAGGCGCGAATCGCGCGAGACCAGACGCGCGGCTTTCGAAGCGGCCAGACGCGCCTGATCGATCGTGTCCAGGTCCAGCGGCGTCGGCGCGCGCTCGTGGGCGAGGGCGTAGAGCGCATCGCACAAGGCTTCGCGCAGGGCCTTGCAACGCGTCAGCGCGGCGGCGGCCTTGGCCGGCGCAGCCTGCGCCTGCGTTTCCAGCGTCGCCAGATCGGCGCGGGCGAAGCATTCGGTCTGGCGCGCCCAGCGCAGCAGCGCGAAGTAGTCGTCGAGCCAGTCGCGCGGCTGGGTGTCGCGCGCGGTCACGGTATTGACCAGATCCAGCGCGGGATCGCCGCCGACCAGATCGGCGCTGCGGAAATCGTGATGCTCCAGTCGCATGGCTTACCCTTTAAAGTCGTTTTAAAGGTTATAGCGGTTCGTGTCCTGGCCGCAATGCGGGCGCGAGCGGTTTCCGACAGGCGGCGCCATCGGGGCCATCGCGACAGCCATCGCCGGCCATGAAAAACGGGCCGCTGCGTGAGCAGCGACCCGTTCGTATCAACCTTGAATCCGCCAGCGGCGATCAGGGATTGAAATAGCTCGACACGCTGGAATAGATGTCGGCGAAGCGCGAGTAGTAGTCCGGATCGCGCGGCGCGCTGCAGTACGAGGTGCCGCCGTACAAGCCGCCGCGCAGCTGATAGCCGCCGCTGCTGGTCACGGTGAACAGGCCCGAACCCGAGGAGCCGCCTTCGGTCACGCCGGTGCTCCACTGCACCTTGTACAGCGGCGACTTGCCGTCGATCGACGAAGACAGCGCGGTGATCTTGCCCAGCGAATACTTCTTGACGTCACCGGCCGGGTGATGGATGCCTTCGATCGCGGTGCCGTTAGCGCTGATCAACGCGTTCGACCAGCCCGCATACACCGCGCCCGACGGCGGCGCGGTCTTGAGTTCGAGCAGCGAGGTGTCGCGGGTGGTGTTGGCGTGACGCAGGTACGCGCCGCCGCTGAGCGTGGTGTAGGCCGAATTCACCACCGAGCCGTTGCAGGTGGTGGCGTCGTAGAACCAGTAGGTCTGCAGGGTGTTGGCGACGGTCTGGGTGCTGATGCAGTGCGCGGCGGTCCAGAACAGGCGCTTCTTCGGCGAGTAGTTGTTATTGAGCAGAGTGCCGGTGCACAGGTAGGTGCCGCCGCCGGTGGTGAAGGTCATGCGCGCGACCGACTTGGCCGTGGACACGAAGCCCGACGGCGGGCTGACGCGACAGACGATGTCCTTCTCGCACGAATCGCTGTCGCCGATGGCTTTCTGGATGGCCTTCTCGCTCGCCGCCGGGCTGACGTCCAGGTGCGAGAGCTGCGGAATCTTCAGCGACAACGATTTGGCATTGACGCCCTTGGGCAGGACCAGTTCGACCGTGACCGTGTCGCCGGCGAGCACCGGCGACCAGCCCAGTTCGTTGCCGGCGAAATCCGCGCCGCTTTGCTCGAACACGCGGCCGTCGTTGCCGGCGAAGTGCAGCTTGACCGACTTGGCGCCGGCGCCGCGCAGCGCCAGACCGGCGCGCAGCGCGACCGCGCCGGAGGACGACACTTCGAAGCGCGCGGCCTGGCCGCCATCGGCCAGCGGCAGCCAGTTGAGGGTCTTCAGATCGACGTTGCTGCGGGCGATGTTGCGGGCAAAGCCGATTTCCAGCGGTTCGCCGTTCTTGTCCTGGCGCACGCGGCGGTCTTTCAGCGTGGACACGTCCAGGCTGGTGGGTTGGCCCAGGCTGAACACTCGCGGCGCGGAGGATTTCGCCGAGATCGCGAAATTGGCGGCGCCCATGGCGCCGGCCGAGGGCGTTTCGGCGACGGGCGCGGAATCCATTTCGGCGGTGGGGGATTTGGCGACAGCACTAATCGAGAAGCCAGACAGCCCGGCGACTAGCGCCAAGTAGAGCGCGTTCTTGCGAATCATCGTGCGTTTCCTTGTTTTTTTGAGTGAGCGACGGGTGGCGTCGTTGTAACTCGCGCGGTGGCGAGCGACTCCAAGCTAAGCTGCGGAAATCATGGGTTTTGTGCGCTCACGCGGGCTTCGCGGAAGCCGTCGAAGTACAAGCCGTCGCCGCTGAAACCGTCGCGGCTAAGTGTGGGTGGGATCACAGATGCGCATCGCGATGGGATTCGGTACAGGTACGGCGCGAGTTCGTGCGACAGGCGCCGGTTTGCAGGCGTGGGCGCGAGTGCGAACGCGGGGACGCGCAAGGCGGCGATTCAGCGGTTTTCGCTGCGATCCGCACCGGGCCGGCGATGCGCTCGCGATCATCGGCGCGCGATGGTTCGCGATCGTTTCGACGCTTCCGGAGGCGACGCCGGGCGAACGCGCCGCGCAATCGGCCCTGTCGCATGTTGCGCCGCACACGGCCCGCCGCCCGCCCGGCGCGCGTATCCGCCGCCGGTCCCGCCGACCGGCGGCGCCGGCCGCAGACGCCGTATTCATGCCGATGTGCGACCATAGAGGACATGACAAAAAAACCTAAGAGCAAGAAGACCGGAGCCACCGGCAGCAAGACTCCTTCCCGCAACACGCCCGGCGGCGCCGGCAAACCCCGCAAGGCCGCCGCTTCGCGCCCGCCCTGGCTGCCGGAGAATCTCCAGCACGGCCCGCCCGCCAAGGGCTCGCGCGGCAAATCCGCCGCCGCCCCGGCCCCCGGCCCGGCGCGCGCTCCGGCCCCGTATCACGATCCCTACGCCGAGCGCGAAGCCTCGCGCTACGCCCAGCCGATCGCCAGCCGCGAGCTGATCCTGCAGACCCTGGCCGCGGCCGACGGCCCGCTGCGCGCCGAAGACCTGGCCCAGCGCCTGGAACTGACCGAAGACGATCGCGCCGACGCGCTGGGCAAGCGCCTGGGCGCGATGCTGCGCGACGGCCAGCTGATCCAGAACCGCAAGGGCGAATTCGCCCCGGCCGCGCAGATGGACCTGATCTCCGGCTCGGTGATCGCCAATCCGGACGGCTTCGGCTTCCTGCGCCCGGAGGCCGGCGGCGACGATCTGTTCCTGCCGCCGTATGAAATGCGCAAGGCCATGCACGGCGACCGCGTGTTGGTCAGCGTCACCGGCGTGGACCGCCGCGGCCGCCGCGAAGGCGCGATCGTGGAAGTGCTAGAACGCCGCCTCAATCGCCTGATCGGCCGCTTCACGGTCGAGCAGGGCATCAGCTACGTCGTGCCCGACGACCGCCGCATCCAGCGCAACGTGCAGATTCCGCCGGACGCGCGCATGGACGCGCAGAACGGCCAGCTGGTGGTGTGCGAACTGGTGCAGGCGCCCGATCACAAGCGTCCGCCGATCGGCCGTGTGCTGGCCGTGCTCGGCGACAAACTCACCGCCTCGCTGGCGGTGCAGGCGGCGATCCACGGCCACGAAATTCCCGACGTGTTCCCGCAGGAAACCCTCGACGAAGCCGCGGCGGTGCCGCTGACGGTGCCTGAGTCGGTCGCCGCGCAACGCGTGGACCTGCGCCAGATGCCGCTGGTCACCATCGACGGCGAGGACGCGAAGGACTTCGACGACGCGGTGTACTGCGAAAGCAACCGCGACGGTTTCCGTCTGGTGGTCGCCATCGCCGACGTCTCGCACTACGTCCGTCCCGGCACGCCGCTGGACGATGAGGCGCAAAAGCGCGCGACCTCGGTGTACTTCCCCGGTTTCGTCGTGCCGATGCTGCCGGAGACGCTGTCCAACGGTATTTGTTCGTTGAACCCGAAGGTGGACCGGCTGTGCTTCGTCTGCGATATGCAGGTCGATCGTGAAGGCCAGGTCAGCGAGTCCAGGTTCTACGAAGCGGTGATGAATTCGCATGCGCGCCTGACCTACACCACGGTCTGGAACGCGGTCGGCGAAGTGCCGGAAGAACTGCGCAGCGAAGCGCGCGCGCAGGTCGGCTCGCTGCTGCCGCATATCGAGCGTCTGCATCAGTTGTTCCAGGTGCTGCTGAAGGCGCGGCAGAAGCGCGGCGCGATCGAGTTCGAATCCAGCGAAGTGCGTTTCGTGCTGGGCAAGGACGGCGAAGTGGTCCAGGCCGGCATGCTTCAACGCAACGATGCGCACAAGCTGATCGAGGAATGCATGATCGCGGCCAATGTCGAGGCCGCCAAGTTCCTGATCGCCCAGCAGGTGCCGGCGCCGTATCGCATCCACGACCGTCCGCCTGAGCAGAAGTACGCCGATCTGCAGGAGTTCCTGAAGGAATTCAAGCTGCGCATGCCGGCCTGGAACCAGGTTGAGCCGCGCGACTTCACCCAACTGCTGAAGAAAATCCGCGAGCGCCCCGATGCGGCGTTGATCGAGTCGGTGCTGCTGCGCAGCCAGAGCCTGGCGGTGTACGCGCCGGAGAACGTCGGCCATTTCGGTCTGGCGTTGGAGGCGTACGCGCACTTCACTTCGCCGATCCGGCGTTATCCGGATCTGCTCGTGCATCGTGCGATCAAGCACGCGCTCAGCGGCGCCAAGCCGACCGCATACGGATATTCGCCGACGCAGATGGCGGCGCTGGCGTTGCAGTGTTCCGAACGCGAACGCCGTGCCGACGAGGCCGAGCGCGAGGTCGATGAGCGTTACCGCGCGGCGTGGATGGAACAGCACGTCGGCGGCGAATTCGAGGGCACCATCAGCGGTGTGACCAGCTTCGGCTTGTTCATCGAGCTGGACGAATCCAAGGTCAACGGTCTGGTTCACGTGACCCAGTTGCCGCACGACTACTACCACTTCGATCCGATCCGCAAGACGCTCAAGGGCGAGCGCACCGCGCGCGAGTTCCGGCTCGGCGACCGGGTCCAGATCGTGGTGCTCAAGGCCAGCGTCGAGGACCGCAAGATCGACTTCCGTCTGGTCGAGGAGCGCGGCGCCAAGCCCTTGCCGCCGCGCGGCACGCCGGCGAAGCGGCCTAAGCAGAAGTATTGAGTCGCGGCGGGCCGGCGGCTGGCCCGGTTCCCGATTCCGATCCAAGCGCGTCAATTAGCCCCCTTTGAAAAAGGGGGCCAGCGCCCGGCGCTGCTTCGATTTTGTGGAGTCGCCGCAGCGCGGGGGATTTGCTTTTGCTTTGGCGGCCTCCGGGCTTCGGCAGGCAAAAGCAAATCCCCCCTAACCCTCCGGCCCACAGGCATAGCCTGTGGGCGTTCAGTGCCGCGCGAACCTGCGGTTCGCAAGCGCGGCCCTTCACCCTTTTTCAAAGGGGGGAACTCATCGGGCGGTTTTTTGGGTGATTGGGCGGCGGCACGGCAAAAAAGCCGAAAACCCGCGGGTAGCTTAGAATCGCACCCCCAAGCCCCGCCGCCCCGGCCGCGCCCCGGCGCCCGCAGCGGCCCGGCCACGACAGCCCCACGGAACCCCCATGAGCCAGAAACAATGGATCGCCGGCATCAACGCCGTCTCCGCCTCGATCGAGCACGACGCCGCCAACGTGCGCGAGGTGCTGATCGAAGCCGGCGCCAAGAACCCGCGCCTGACCGAGATCGAGACCGCCGCGCGCCGCGCCGATATCGACGTGCGTCGGGTCGCGACCAATGCGCTGGAAGGCGTGGTCGGCAATCTGCGCCATCAGGGCGTGGTCGCGCGCTACGCCGCGGCCAAGACCTGGAACGAGAACGAGCTCGAAGCGCTGGTCGAAGCAGCGCAGGGCAAGGCGCTGATCCTGATCCTCGACGGCGTCCAGGACCCGCACAACCTCGGCGCCTGCCTGCGCAGCGCCGCGGCCGCCAACGCTACCGCGGTGATCATCCCGAAAGACAAGTCGGTGCAGGTCAACGCGACCGTGCGCAAGACCTCCGCCGGCGCCGCCGACAGCATTCCGGTGATCCCGGTGACCAACCTGGCCCGCGCGATGCGCGATCTGCAGCAGTTGGGCGTGTGGATCTACGGCCTGGCGGGCGAGGCCGAGGCTTCGCTGTATTCGATCGACTTGAAAGGCAATGTCGCGCTGGCCCTGGGCGGCGAAGCCGACGGTCTGCGTCGCCTGACTCGCGAGAACTGCGATCAGCTGGTCAAGATTCCGATGCCCGGCGGCAACGCGGCCGGCGGCGTGGAAAGCCTCAATGTGTCGGTGGCTTCGGGCGTGACCTTGTTCGAAGCGGTGCGTCAGCGCGGTTGATGCGTGCGGCGGCGCTCGCGCCGCCTGTGGGAGCATGAAGTCTTTTGTGGGAGGGGCTTCAGCCCCGATGCTTTCCGATCAGTTGTCAGGAAGCCTCACCGCAGCGGATCGAGGAGCATCGGGGCTGAAGCCCCTCCCACAAAAGACTTCGCGCAGCGAAGTCATCGGGTAGGGCGGATATCAGTACGGCGCTCTCCGCACGACTCAGCGCTATGTAACCCCCCGCTGACCCCGCCGACCGCCTCGCCGCCCATCGCGCATCCGCGCCGATATAATTCGCTGCGAACCGGGACGACCCGGTTCCGCGCAGCCACGCGGCGTTATCCGTACATCGCGCGACGTTTATCCGGGGACGGCCCCATCCTCATGGGAGCACTGTCATGCCTTGGGTCTTGCTCGTATTCGCCGGCCTGTTCGAAGTGGGTTGGGCGATCGGTCTGAAATACACGGAAGGGTTCAGCAAACTGTGGCCGTCGGTCGGCACCATCGCGGCGATGATCGTCAGCCTGGGGCTGCTCGGCGTGGCGATGAAGTCGCTGCCGGTCGGCACCGCGTATGCGGTCTGGGTCGGCGTAGGCGCGGTCGGCACGGTCATTCTCGGCATGGTGCTGTTCAACGAACCGGCCAATGCCTTGCGCATCGTCAGCGTGTTGTTGATCGTCGCCGGGCTGGTGGGTTTGAAGCTGGCTTGAGGTTTTGCGGTTGTGTTCTAGGCGTTGCGCTGGGGCAAAAGCAAAAGCGAATCCCCCCTAACCCCCCTTTTTCAAAGGGGGGAAGAGGTGTGGTGGAGTATCGGTGTTTGTTATTCCAGAGCGTTTAAGAGCAGCTCGTCGAAGCGGCGCGCGATATCGGCGATGGTCTGCGCCTTGTCCTGGCCGTTGATGATGCGCCGGGCTTCTTCGTAATTCGGCAGCTGTCCGGACTTGAAGTAGTTGTCCAGTTTCTTGCCGGTGAACCAGCCTTTCTTCATGCCTTCCAGCGCGATCGCGTAGGCGACCTCGGGCTTCTTCGCGTCCTCGGGCTTGCTGAGCAGATCGATGCCCAGCACTTTGCCGGCGCGATCGTAGTTGGCGCGGCCGGTCAGTTGCACATAGCCGCGGCCGTGGAAGCGCGCGCCGTCGCCGGCCTTGGTGTTGCCGAGCATCTTGCCCACGCGCGTGTCCGGACCGTACAGGCGGTTGAAGCGCGCGTCGTCGCCGAACTCGTCGATCGGCCGCAGCGTATGCGCGGTTTCCCATTTGAACGTCGCCAGGCAGTAGGCAATCTGATTGCGATGCACCGGGTTCTGGGTGAAGCTCGCGTCCTGCTCGATGCGCCCGATCAGAAAACGCAGCGCCTGCGCCAGCTGATCGTTCAGCGGGCCGAAACGACGGCGGTAACCGTCGAGAAATTGCTCGTCGTCGAAAGCGAACATCCTGTCCTCCCGTCCATGATCCACGGCCCGCGCGCGCCGCGCAGGGACCGGGCGAGGCGGCGCGATGCCGCTCGATGTCTCATTGAACGCGTGTGCTTTGCCGGGAAGGCCAGACCGCGATGTTGCAGCGGTGAAACACGCCTCGGCGGCGTGCCGCCGAGCGATTCAGCTCAAGCCGTAAAAGCGGACTGTGGCATCCGCGTCGGGGCCTTGGCCGCGGGAGTCCAAAGATACGCCGGCTGCGGCGACGACATTCCCGCGCAGGTCGATTACGCGATCGGCACTGCGATCAGCCCCGCGGCCACGCATTGACGATCTTGCAAAACAACTCAGCCGTGCGCTGAGTGTCGTACACCGCCGAATGCGCTTCCTGCGCGTTCCAGTCCAGCCCGGCGGCCTGCACGGCGCGGGCGAGCACGGTCTGGCCGTAGGCGACGCCGGCCAGGGTCACGGTGTCGAACACGCTGAAGGGGTGGAACGGGTTGCGCTTGTGGCCGCTGCGGGCGACCGCGGCGTTGAGGAAGTTGAGATCGAAATGGGCGTTGTGGCCGACCAGGATCGCGCGCTGGCAGCCGTGGCGCTTCACCGCGTCGCGCACCGGCGCGAACACCGCTTCCAGCGCCTGGCGCTCGGGCTTGGCGTCGCGGAACGGGTGGTCGATGTCGATGCCGGTGATTTCCAGCGACTTGGGGTCGATCTGCATGCCGGCGGCGGGGACGACGTGGGCGCTGGCGATCTCGCCCGGCACGATCCGGCCCTGCGCGTCCAGCTCCAACGGTTGCACGGCGATTTCCAGCAGCGCGTGCTTGTTCCAGTCGAAGCCGCCGGTTTCCACGTCGACCACGACCGGCAGGTAGCCGCGGAAACGGTTGGCGAGGGTGGTGGGGAAGGGCGCCGCGGCGGTCGCGGTCTGAAGGGGGCCGGTTTCGGTCATCGCGAAAGCCTAGCAGGTTGTCGCGCGGGCTTCGTCCGCGCGGCCGCCGCGACGGCCGTGAATCGGCGGCGAGGTCAGCGACGGTTCTCGCCCGCGCCCCGCGCTTGGAGGTGAGGCAGGCGCAAACGGCCGGTGCGCGGCCGCGCCGCGATCAGCAGCGCCGCCGCGCCGAGCCCGGCCAGGGTCAGGCCCGGCGCCGGCAGCAGCATCGCCACGACCCCGCCGAACGGCAACAGGACCAGACCCCAGCCAAGCAGATCGTTGCGCGCCGATGCGGCCGGCAACGCGCGCGCCAGCGCCGCGTCCAGGCTCAGGCGGCCGGCGCCGCCCAGGATCAGCGGCCACAGCATCACCAGGAACAGCAGCGGCAGCTTGTAGTTGCCTGCGCCGTCGTCGCTGATCGCATAGCCCTGCGCGAGTTGGCTCAGGCCCATCCAGTCGCGCGGCCAGTGCACCGCCGCGATCGCGACCACGGTGAGCACGAACAACGAGGCGGCGACCGCGCGCGTGGCCAATCCGAGCAGCAGGGCCAGGCCACCGAGCAATTCGAACCAGGTCGCCATGCCCCAGCTTAGGCCGGCGGGCACGCGGTCGAAGGGAAACGGGAAGTTCGACATGACCGCGCCGAACCAGTTTTCGCCGTGCAGTTTTTCGCGCCCGGATTCGTAGAACTCCCAGGCCAGCACCGCGCGCAGGCCCAACGGCGCGAGCCAGGCCCCGACGCCGTCGAGGCGATCGCGCAGGGCGCCGAAGCAGGCGAGGCAGGGGATGGCCATGGTGGACTCCGTACAGAACTGCGCCGGAAACGCCGGCGCTTGCTCTGACTAAGAGTCCGCGATCAGGCGGAAGGATTCGCCACGCGGGAAAAAAAGATCACGCCGCTGGCGCGCATCTGTCGCAGCAGGCCCTGGCCGAGTTCGAGGAAGGCGGCGACGTCATCGCTGCCGGCTTCCTGCGCCAGCGCTTGCAGCTGCTCGCGCGCGGACAACTGCGGCGATTCGCCGATGCGTTCGACCAGGCGATAGGCCAGCGGGCTGAGTTCGGAGAAACGCACTTCGCCGTCGGCTTCGCGGCGCAGCAGCACCAGGGTCGGCGTGGGCGGCGGCGCATCGGGCTGGAAATCCGGGCCCAGCCGGTGCACCGGCCAGGCATAGGCCAGCGGCCACGCCAGCGGCGACAGCTGCGGCGCGTGCGCGAGCAGTTCGCTATCGCCGATATCGGCATCGTCGGATGGCGCCTGCGCGTCGCTGAGTTGCAGCGCCAGTTCCACCCATTCGTAATGTGCCAGCTCGGGCAGGAACGGCGCCGGCAGCGGCGTGTCGGCGGCTTCGAGTTCCTGCAGATAGCGCAGGAATTCGCGCGCGATCTCGGCGAACAACGGCGTGTGGCAGCGGTAGTCGCGATAGAAATCGCGCACCAGCCGCTCCCAGCGCTCTTCGCCGAGCAACTTGCGGATGACCGGGAAATTTCCCGACAACAAACCTTCGATATTGTTGAACAGCAGATCGCGATAAATCCCCAGCCGCCGGTCTTCCAGGCCGGCAGGCGCCGGGCTGGCATTGGGATCGCGCAGATGGCGGGTGAGTTCGAACTGTTGCGCGCGCAGGCGCGAGGGGGCGTCGTTCATGGCTCAGGCGCGCTGGGCGCGGCGCGCGGCGTCGCGTTCGGGCGCGGCGGCGTGGGCCGATTCGCTCAGCACGCGGCGCACGATGTCCAGCTCATCGACCAGTTCCTGGTACGGCGGGAAATTGAAGTCGCGCTCCAGCAGCGTCGGGCGCGCGCCGAACATGCGGTAGGCGTCGCCGAGCAGCGACCAGACCTCGTTCTTGACCGGCGCGCCGTGGGTGTCGACCTTCAGATCGTCGGCTTCGTCGTAGTGCCCGGCCACATGGATGTAGGCGATGCGTTCGTGCGGCATTGCGCGGATGAATTCGCGTGCGTCGTAGCGGTGATTGATCGAGTTGACGTAGACGTTGTTGACGTCCAGCAGCAGATCGCAGTCGGCTTCGGTCAGGATCGCGCGAGTGAACTCGATTTCGCTCATTTCCTGGTGCGGCGCGGCGTAGTAGGAGGCGTTCTCCACCGCGATGCGGCGGCCGACGATGTCCTGGGTGCGGCGGATGCGCGCGGCGACGTGGTGCACGGCTTCTTCCGTGAACGGAATCGGCAGCAGGTCGTACAGATGGCCGTCGTCGCTGCAGTAGCTCAGATGTTCGCTGTAGCGGGCGACATGGTGTTCGTCGAGAAAACGGCGCACCCGGGCCAGGAAGGTTTCGTCCAGCGGCGCGGTGCCGCCCAGCGACAGCGACAGGCCGTGGCAGACCAGCGGATAACGCGAGGACAACTCGCGCAGCGCTTCGCCGTAGACGCCGCCGATGCCGATCCAGTTTTCCGGAGCGCATTCGAGGAAGTCGAAATCCCGGCGTGCGCCGGCGCCGAACGGCGCGGACTGCAGCGGGCCCAGCAGGGCCCGCCGCAGGCCGAGGCCGACGGCATCCGAAGACAGTGGATGCATGCCGTCCATCGTCAGTCGTGCTGCGCGATCAGATCGAACCGCCGCACTTGCCTTCGCCGCACTTGCCTTCACCGGCCTTCTTGGCGGCGCCTTCGCCGGTCTTCACGGCCTTGGCAGCGCCCGCCTTCTTGTCGGCGCCGCACTTGCCTTCGCCGCACTTGCCTTCGGCGTGCTTCTTGTCGGCGCCGCAGCTGCCTTCTTTGCCGGCTTTCTTGTCGGCGCCACAGCTGCCTTCCTTGCCGGCCTTCTTGTCGGCGCCGCAGCTGCCTTCCTTACCGGCCTTCTTGTCGGCGCCGCAGGTGCCTTCGGCGTGCTTGGCGGTGTCGGCGGCGGCCTTGGCGTCGGCGGCCTTCTCGGCGGCCGGCGGAGCCTGCTGGGCGCCGAGCAGATAGCCCTGCGACAGATCGCTCATCGCGAACGCGGAAGCCGACAGGCTCAGACCACCGATGAGGGTGGCGCCGAGAGCGAGGGCGAGGGGCTTCTTGATTTGCTTGGACATGGATGACTCCTGTGTGGCGATGAGGGCGGGTATCCCGCCGTTGGATTGACGGCCCGGAGTGCCGGGGCCGTTTGTAAGGGTCTTGCATTGTTGCCAGGGCGAATCGTAAGCAGCCACATGTTGCGGGTGTTGCGTGCAGCGGGTTTGTTGCGGTGGGGTATAGCGAATGTCGGTGCGAATGGATACGGGGGCGATCGCGGCGTGGATGCAGTCAGGCGTCCAGGTACTCGCGCGCCAGCGCGCGCGCCCGGTGCAGGCGCGACTTCACCGCTTCGCGGGTGGTGCCCAGCCGGTCGCCGATCTCGGCGATGCTCAGGCCTTCAAGATCGCGCAGGAGAATGATCTGGCGATAGTGCACGGGTAACGATTCCAATGCCGCGGCGACATCATGGCGCCATTCGGCGGGCTCGGGCGTGACGACGGGCAGGATGTCGTCGGTGATCATGTCGCCGCTGAGCATGCGGCGGCCGCGTTTGAAGCGATTGCACTCGCGCTTGACGATGCGGAAGGTCCAGGAGACGAAGCACTCGAGCACGCG
Source organism: Lysobacter sp. TAB13 (assembly GCF_052113885.1). Lineage (NCBI taxonomy): Bacteria > Pseudomonadati > Pseudomonadota > Gammaproteobacteria > Lysobacterales > Lysobacteraceae > Lysobacter > Lysobacter sp. TAB13. Next base: position 53,182 of record NZ_JBFRDR010000013.1, read on the forward strand.
CAGGTCGCGCAGCTTGCGCGAGATCGTGATCAGGCTTTCCTGCACCGCGTCCTCGATGTCGTTGATGACGCAGTGGTACTCGGCGTAACGGCGCAGATCCTGGCGCGAGTGGATCAGCACCCGCTCCAAAGCGGCCGGGTCGCCCGAGCGGGCGGCGGCCAAATCTCCGTTAGCCATCAATACCGTCATCCGGGTCTCCTCCCAGTCCAGTAAAAATACACCGCGACACGGTGTCGCGTGTACGTACCAAGAGTTGGGTAGGAAGCGATCGGATTCGCGGAATCGCGTCGAAGTGACAGCCGCGTTTAGAACGGGTTCATCGAGATCGGCATGTAACCGTTTGCAGTCCTTGCGTGGCAAGGACTTGGCCGCGACCGGATCGGCGCGCGCGGCGACGGCCGGGGCAGGGATGCGGCGCGAAGGGTACGGCGAGGGATGGGGCGAGCGGGCGCTCGCCGAAGCTTGCTGCAGTGCAACGTGCGCCGCGATGCTTGGCGGCGGCGCCGATGAACGCGCCCGCGATGGCCGCGGGCGCTGGGCGGATCAGATCGCGCCGGTGGTGTTGGTGTCGTCGCGCTTCTCGCGCGGCGGCAGCAGCTCTTCGCCCTTGACCAGGAACCAGACGTTCTCGGCGATGTTGGTGGCGTGGTCGCCGACCCGCTCGATGTTCTTGGCCATGAACAGCAGATGGGTGCAGGCGGTGATGCTGCGCGCGTCTTCCATCATGTAGGTCAGCAGTTCGCGGAACAGACCGGTGTAGGCGGTGTCGATCTCGGCGTCGCGCTCGCGCACGCGCTGGGCCAGTTCGATGTCGTTGTCGCGATAGGCCGACAGCACGTCGCGCAGTTGCTTGACCGCCAGCGTGCCCAGGGCATGCAGCCCGGCCACGTGCGGCAGCGGCGGCGACAGGTTCAGCGCGGTGGAGCGCTTGGCGACGTTGGCGGCGTAATCGCCGACGCGCTCGATGTCAGCGGCGATGCGGATCGCGGCCAGAATCTCGCGCAGATCGCGCGCCATCGGCCCGCGCAGGGCCAGCTTCATGACGTCGTGGCTGATTTCCTGCTCCAGCGCATCGATGGCCTCATCGTTGGCGATGATGCGCTCGGCGGCCTTGTCGTCGCGGCGCTGGACCACGTCGAGCGCGGATTCGAGCTGGGAGGCGGCCATCTCGCCCATGCGCAGGGTTTCGTCGAGCAGGCGGCGCTGCTCGTCGTCGTAGCTCTTGACGATGTGGTCGTGCATTTGGGTGCTCATGGCGGTACCGCCGGGAATGGGGAGTGAATGGAGAATCGGGAATCGGGAATCGGAAAAGCAACGGCAGGATCAACGGCTGCGGTCGTGGGACTGGAGTCGGGAGGCGGGTTCGTCGCTTTTTTACGATTCCCGATTCCCCATTCCCGATTCCCGCCCCACCGAATCAACCAAAGCGACCGGTAATGTAATCCTCGGTCTGCTGCTTGGTCGGCTTGGAGAAAATCTGTTCGGTCGGGCCGTGCTCGATCAGGTCGCCCAGGTACATGAAGGCGGTGAAGTCGGACACGCGCGCGGCCTGCTGCATGTTGTGGGTCACGATCGCGATCGTGTAGTCCTTCTTGAGCTCTTCGACCAGCTGCTCGATGCGACTGGTGGAGATCGGGTCCAGCGCCGAGGTCGGTTCGTCCAGCAGCAGCACCGAGGGCTTGAGCGCCACCGCGCGGGCGATGCACAGACGCTGCTGCTGGCCGCCGGACAGGCCCAGCGCGCTCTGGCCCAGCTTGTCCTTGACCTCGTCCCACAGCGCGCCCTGGCGCAGCGCGTGCTCGACGCGGTCGTTCATCTCAGACTTCGACAGCTTCTCGTGATGGCGGATGCCGTAAGCCACGTTCTCGAAGATGGTCATCGGGAACGGCACCGGCTTTTGGAACACCATGCCAACCTTGCTGCGCAGGCGGTTCATCGGGTACTTCGGGTCGAGGATGTTCTCGCCGTCCAGCACCACTTCGCCGCGCGCTTCCAGCTTGGGATACAGCGCGTAGATGCGGTTGAAGATGCGCAGCAGGGTGGACTTGCCGCAACCCGACGGCCCGATCAGCGCGGTGACCTGCTTCTCCGGGATTTCCAGGTTGATCGACTTGAGGGCGTGGAACTTGTCGTAATAGAAGTCCAGGCCGCGCGCGGCGAGCTTGACCGGATTGGCGCCGACGACCGCGTCGCGGTCGGGTGCGGCGACGGTGAGACGTGCGTCTTTCATGGCCGGGGTTCGCTCGGTGTTCACGGTTGAGAGGTCAGTCATGGCTGATTTTGTTTCGTAGCAGAAGCGCGCGGGCGACCAGGCTGACCAGCAGCACGAACGCAGTCAGGACCAGGGCACCGGCCCAGGCGATGTGTTCCCAGTTCTCGTAGCCCTTGCCGGCGAAGTTGAACATCACGATCGAGACCGCGGCCATCGGCCCGGTCACGTCCACGGTCCAGAACGAATTGCCGAAGGCGGTGAACAGCAGCGGCGCGGTTTCGCCGGAGATTCGCGCCAGCGCCAGCAGCACGCCGGTGACGATGCCCGGCAGCGCCGACTTGTACAGCACCTGCACGATCACTTTCCATTGCGGTACGCCCAGCGACAGCGCCGCTTCGCGCATCTGCCCCGGCACCAGCCGCAGCATTTCGTCGGTAGTGCGCACCACCACCGGCAGCACGATGAAGGCCAGCGCGATCGCGCCCGACAGCGCCGAGAAGCCCAGCAGCGCGTTGCTGTCCGGGGTCGGCTTGGCGACGAACACCGCGTACACGAACAGGCCCAGCACGATCGACGGCGCCGACAGCAGGATGTCGTTGACGAAACGCACCACGGTGCCGAACTTGCGCTTGTTGCCGTATTCGGCGAGCCAGGTGCCGGCGGCGATGCCGAGCGGGGTGCCGATCAGCAGGCCCATCGTGCACATGGCGATGCTGCCGAAGATGGCGTTGCGCAGGCCGCCGGCTTCCATCGGCGGCGGCTGGTCGCGGATGAACAAATCCAGGTTCACGCCGCCCAGTCCCTTGACCAGCAGCGTCCACAGGATCCAGCCCAGGAACGCCAGGCCGAACACCGCGGCCGCGCAGGCCAGGGTGAGGGCGATGACGTTGACGACGCGGCGGCGGCGATACAGCTTGTCCGCGGCCCGGCTGCGGGCATCGGTGGCGAAGGCGGTGGCCATCAGTTGCCCTCCTTGCGGGACAGTTGCATCAACATCAGGCGAGCGGCGGCCAGCACCACGAAGGTGACGATGAACAGCACGAAGCCGAGCAGCACCAGCGCCGAGCGATAGGTTTCCGAGGCCTCGCCGAAGTCGTTCGCGATCAGCGCGGCGATGGTCGTGCTCGGATCGATCAGCGACGGGGTGAACTGCACCGCGTTGCCGATCACGAAGGCGACCGCCATGGTCTCGCCGAGCGCGCGGCCCAGGCCGAGGAACACGCCGCCGATCACCGCCGAGCGGGTGTACGGCAGCACGATGTCCCAGCTCACTTCCCACTTGGTCGAGCCCAGCGCGTAGGCCGATTCCTTGAGCCGGGTCGGCACGGTCAGGAAGACCTCGCGCATCACCGAGGAAATGAAGGGGATGATCATGATCGACAGGACCAGGCCCGAGGTCAGCATGCCCACGCCGATCGGCGGTCCCTGGAACAGCGGCCCGATCAGCGGCAGCGGGCCGAGGTGGTCGATGAGCCAGGGGATGATGTGTTCGCGCATCACCGGCATCAGCACGAAGAAGCCCCACATGCCGTAGATGATCGAGGGGATGCCGGCGAGCAGTTCGATCGCGGTGCCGATCGGGCCGCGCGCCCAGCGCGGCGCGACTTCGGTCAGGAAGAAGGCGATGCCGAAGCTGATCGGCACGGCGATCACCATCGCGATCAGCGCGGTGACGATGGTGCCGTAGATCGGCACCAGCGCGCCGTACTTGTCCGCGGCCGGGTTCCAGTCGCTGGAGGTGAAGAAGTTCAGGCCTTCCGATGCGAGCACGGCGCGGCCGCCCCACAGCATCGACAGCGCGGCGCCGGCCAGCGCGACCAGAACGAAGATGGCGGTGGAGGTGACGAAGTAACGGAAGAATCGATCGTTGCGCGCGTCGGTGCGATCGCGGGCTGAGACGCCGTTTGAAGCAGGTAGGGCGGTCGCGTTCATTGCGAGGGGAGATCCGTCTTGGCCGGGCTTGCGGTGGCGGGCTTGGTGCTAGTCATGAAGCAGGGTTTGCTGAGCGGGGCGGTTGCGCGAGGCTGACTGATCGGTGTGGGGTTCTTGCTCGTCATTCCCGTGAAAGCGGGAATCCAGCGACTTCATGGTGTGTGGCTGTTGCTGTAACTGGTGCCGGTGCGATTGCAGTTGTTGTTTCTGCTTTTGTTGCTGCTGCTCTACCGCTTCTGTTTTTGCCGTCATCCCCGCGAAGGCGGGGATCCAGGGCTTCACCGCGGCTGACCTTTCACGTGGGTGGTGGGGGTGCGCGGCGTGCTGAAGTAGGTGGGGTGGCGCTTAAGTCTCTGGATCCCCGCCTGCGCGGGGATGACGTTCCGGCAAAGCCGCGCCCGCAAAGCGGGCGCGGGCCGGAACGTCACTTGAACTCAGCCGCCCAATAAGCCTCGATCTGCTTGACCAGTTCCGGCGGCAGCGGCACGTAGTCCAGCGACTTGGCCTGCTCCTGGCCGTTCTCGAAGGCCCACTTGAAGAACGCGCGAGTGTCGGCGCTGCGCTTGGCGTCCTTGGGCTGCTTGTACATCAGGATGAAATTGGTCGCGGTGATCGGCCAGGACTTCTCGCCGGCGGCGTTGGTGATGATCAGGTTGAAGTCTTTCGCATTGGCCCAGTCGGCGGTGGAGGCCGCGGCGGCGAAGGCTTCCGCGTTGGGCTGCACGAACTGGCCGGCCGCGTTCTGCAGCTGGGTGTGCGCCATCTTGTTCTGCACCGCGTAGGCCAGCTCGACGTAGCCGATCGAGCCCTTGATCTGCATCACGTAGGAAGCCACGCCTTCGTTGCCCTTGCCGCCGACGCCGCCCGGCCACTGCACCGAGGTGCCTTCGCCGACCTTGGTCTTCCACTCCGGGCTGACCTTGGACAGGTAGTTGGAGAAGTTGAAGGTCGTGCCCGAACCGTCGGAACGATGGACGACGTTGATCTTCAGGTCGGGCAGGGTCACGCCCGGGTTGGCCGCGACGATGCTCGGGTCGTTCCACTTGCTGACCGTGCCCAGGAAGATGTTCGCCAGCAGCGGGCCGGTGAGGCGCAGCTTGCCGGCTTCCACGCCGTCCACGTTGATCACCGGGACCACGCCGCCGATCGCGGACGGGAACTGGCCCAGGCCGGCCGCGGCGAGTTCATCGCTCGGCAGCGGCTTGTCGGAGGAGCCGAAATCGACCGTCGCGGCCTTGATCTGGGCGATGCCGCCGCCGGAACCGATCGACTGGTAATTGACCTTGGCGCCGCTGGCCTTGTTGTAGTCCGACGACCACTTGGAGATCAGCGGGTAGACGAAGCTCGCGCCGGCGCCGGTGATCTGCGCGCCGACCTGGTCGCCGGCCGGAGCGGCCGCGTCGGTCTTGGCCTCGCCCGCGGCGGGGGACGGATTCTGTTTGCCGCCGCATGCGGCGGCCGCCAGCGCGATGGTGAGAGAGAGGACGGCGATGCGGGCCGGCGAGGATTTCATGCGGAACTCCGTGAGGGGAGGGGCCGGCATGGGCGCCGGCTTGGTGGCGCCATTTGATGATCTTTTTGTTACACCGCTATGACATCGATTCGTCATCAATCTGTAGTGAAAGGCCGGGGGTGGTGCCGAACGTCGCGGTTTTGCGTGGTTTCAAGATGATCGGAACGTAACAATCGGCTTGGCTGGGCGGGGCAGCCGCAGGCAGGCGGCCCTCATCCGGCCCCTTCGGGCCAGCTTCTCCCGCCAGCGGGAGAAGGGGCGTTGCCGCCCGGGGACTGGGGGAACGCCAAGCGCCCGGGCCAGGGGCGAAGGCCCGCGAGCCCCGCCCCTGAACACGCCCCACAAAAACAAAACGGGCCCGAAGGCCCGTTTCGTCCGATCTCCCCTGGTCTGCCGGAACCCCCCGGATCCGGCCGGCTTGCGCCGGACGACCTGGCCGATCAGTAGTTCATGTTCGCCGACCAGTAGCTCTCGACCTGCTTGACCAGGGCGTCGGGCAGCGGCACGTAGTCGAGCGACTTGGCCTGCTGGTCGCCGTTGGCGTAGACCCAGCGGAAGAATTCCTTCGCGTTCTTGGCGCCTTCGGCGTTCTTGGGCTGCTTGTACATCAGGATGAAGTTGGTCGCGGTGATCGGCCAGGAGTTCTCGCCCGGCGCGTTGGTCATGACCAGGTAGAAGTCCTTAGCTCCAGCCCAATCGGCGCTGGCCGCGGCCGCGCCGAAGGTCTCGTCGGTCGGCAGCACGAACTTGCCGTCGGCGTTCTTCATGCGCGAGTACGACATCTTGTTCTGCAGCGCGTACGACAGCTCGACATAGCCGATGCCGCCCTGGATCTGCTTGACGTAAGCGGCGACGCCTTCGTTGCCCTTGCCGCCGATGCCGGTCGGCCACTTCACGGCGGTGCCTTCGCCGACCGAGGTCTTCCACTCGGCGTTGACCTTCGACAGGTAGTTGGCGAAGTTGAAGGTGGTGCCCGAACCGTCGGAGCGGTGCACGACGGTGATCTTCTTGTCGGGCAGCTGCAGGCCGCCGTTGAGGGCGACGATGGCCGGGTCGTTCCAGTTGGTGATCTTGCCCAGGAAGATGTTGCCCAGGGTCTCGCCGTCGAGCTTCATCGCGCCCGAGGCCACGCCCGGCACATTGATCACCGGCACGACGCCGCCGATCACCGACGGGAACTGGGCCAGGCCGAACTTGGCCAGTTCGTCAGGCTTGAGCGGGGCGTCGGAGGAACCGAAGTCCACCGTCGCGGCCTTGATCTGGGCGATGCCGCCGCCGGAACCGATCGACTGGTAGTTGACCTTCTTGCTGGTGGCCTTGGCGTAGTCGGCCGACCACTTGGACATCACCGGGTAGACGAAGGAAGCGCCGGCGCCGGTCACGTCGGCGGCCTGCGCGCTGAATGCTGCGAACGAGACGGCCAGTGCAAGCGCGGTCACGCGGAAGGAACGGGAGTTGAACACGATGGGGCTCCTGAAGAGAGACGGCTGGCACGAATCCGTTGCGGCGAATTGCATAACAGTTCGATGACAGTCGCGGGTCGGAATCATGACAATCAGATGACTTGCCCGACTGGCCGATGCGCGGTAGCGGTCATTGCTCGCCGAATCGGGCGCCCGGCGGGCGCACGCCCGCGACGAGGGCGCGAGCAAAAAAAGGGCGCGGCACTGCCGCGCCCTGGAGTGACCGAATTCGATCGAGGGGGAGAGAGATGCATCCGCCGGCGCGAACGGGTCCGCGCCGGCGGCCTTGCCTTACCAGTAGAACTGCATGCGCGCTTCGAAGACGTTCGGGTTGTCTTCGGCCTTCGCGCGCAGCGTGGTGCTGTACTTTTCCTGCTCGACCATCACGTAGTTCAGCATGAACTTGAAGTTCGAGCGCCAGTACCAGTTCACGCCGAGCGTCCAGGAATCCATCTTGCCGCCGAGCACGCCGTTGACGCGGTTGGTGCCGACGATCGGGCTGCCGTCGTTGAGATCGATGGTGTCGTAGCGCAGGCCCACCTGCCACATGCCCTTGGCCGGATCGTTAGGCAGGGGCGTGGTCGGGGTGCCGGCCTTGTAGCCCCAGGTCTCGCCGCTGATGTTCCACAGACCCGAGACGTAGAAACCGTCGCCGCTGAAATCGCTCAAGCCGTTGAGGCGCTTGACGTCGATGGTCATGTACTCGCCCTGCAGCTTGAACGGGCCCTTGACCCACAGGCCTTCGGCGCCGATCACGCTGACGCGGTCGCTGCGGTTGTTGAGGGTGTTGGCGCTGGTGACGCTGCTGCCGGTGTCGATGAAGCGGGTCGCGACCATGTCGGCCATCGGACGCGCGCGCAGACGGATGCCGTCGGCGTCGGTGTCCTTGTCCGAGTAGGACGCGCCGAAGTGCAGGATGTTGCCGGCTTCGTTGATCGGAGCGTAGTAGCCGCGCAGGCCGTAGCCGGCGCCGTGCTCGCGGTTGCGGGTCAGCTCGCGGCCGAAGTAGCTCGCGGTCAGGCCCCAGTTGTTGTCGCCGTAGTTGTACTGCGCGCCGACGCGGCGCGCGGTGCCCAGGCTGTTGGTGATCGAGGACTTGGAGATGAAGTCGTTGTTCTTGGTCGAGGACAACTCTTCCATCGTCGCGCCCGGCTGCTTGAACTGGCCGACCTGGATGAAGTGGTTGGCGTTGTTGCCGAACTTGTACTTGACGTTGGCGTCGAGGAACTTGTCGTCCTTGGCGTCGTAGCCCAGCACCCATTCGATGTTGCCCGGGCCCTTGCCCTTGAGCACCAGCTCGGCGCGGCGCAGTTCGTTGAGCGAGTCCTTGCCGTCGACGTCGGTGCCCGGCACGTCGGCGCCGTAGTCGATGGTGTCGGTGTCGAACTTGTAGAAATCCGCCTGGACCAGACCTTCGAAGGAGACTTCCGAGTTGCCGATGACGTCGAGAGCGACTTCGGCGTGTGCGGCCGGCGCCACGAGGGCGGCGAGCAGCGCGACGGCAAGGGTGTTGCGCGAGAGTTTCATGGTCTAGCCCTGAGGCGTGGAGAGATGCCGCGCAGGCTAGGGTGTGAAAGTTGCGTAAATGTGACAGAACTGACTTATTTCGCGGGCATGACGGAGCGATGACCGTCGGGCAACGGCGGTGTTGCCGTTCCAATTGCCTTTGCGATCAAGCAGCTACGGGGTCGGGCTCGCCCGGCGTCTTGTCCGGAAAACGACAAAGATCACGGATCGCACAGTGCGGACAATCCGGTTTTCGTGCCTTGCAAACGTAACGTCCATGCAGGATGAGCCAGTGATGCGCATCCTGAAGGTAGGCATCGGGCACCACTTTGAGCAGCTTATGCTCGACCGCCAGCACATCCTTGCCCGGCGCCAGACCGGTGCGGTTGGAGACGCGGAAGATGTGCGTGTCCACCGCGATGGTCGGCTCGCCGAAGGCGGTGTTGAGCACCACGTTGGCGGTCTTGCGGCCGACGCCGGGCAGCGCTTCCAGCGCGGCGCGATCGCGCGGCACTTCGCCGCCGTGCAGCTCCAATAACTGTTGCGACAGCGCGACCACGTTCGCGGCCTTGGTGTTGAACAGGCCGATCGTGGCGATATAAGGCTTGAGCCCCTCGACCCCGAGGGCGGCGATCTGCCGCGGCGTATTGGCGATGGGAAACAACTTGCGTGTGGCTTTGTTGACGCCGACGTCGGTGGACTGCGCCGACAGCGCGACGGCGACCAGCAATTCATAAGGCGTGGTGTATTCGAGCTCGGTGGTCGGCGCGGGGTTGAGCGCCTGCAAGCGCGCGAACATGTCCTCGATCTGCGCCGGCTTCATCTGCGCGCCGCTGCGCTCCTTGACCGGCGCGTCGGCGGCGGCCACGCGCCTGGACGGTTTCGCGCCGGCGGTCTTGGCCGTGGCGCGTCCGGCGGACGCGGCCTTGCTCGCAGCGCGGGCGGTCTTCGCCGGCTGCTTCGTCGTCGGCGTGGACGCGCGGGTCAACGTTTTCTTTTTCGCCGCCGCGCCGGCCGGGGACGGCGCAGCCTTCGCCGCTTTCTTCGCCGGACCTTTGACGTCCGCGGGTTTGGGGGTGGTGGCCGACTTGGCTGGCTTCTTGGCGGGCGCGGTCTTGGGCATGCGGGATTCGTGACTCAGGTGGGTCCGCGCTGCGCGGCTTTGGCCTTGGCGCGCGCGAGCGCGGCCGCGGCGGCGTTGGGCAGGGCGGGGCGCGGCGGCGGTGTCGCTTCGATAACCGCATCGGCGGCATCGGCGACTTCGCTCGCAGCGACCGGAGCGGCGCCGGCACGTTGCGCCGCGCGTTCGTCGGCGCGGCGTTGCAGGCGTTGCGCGCGGGCGCGATAGCGTTCGCGCGCGGCCAATGCATTTAATCGATTCTCGCGCGCCTGGTCGATGGCGAGCGCGCACGCGGGCGTGCAATGCGCGCAGGCGCGCGCCGGGTCGGCGTCGTCGTTCAACAGGCCCAGGGCGATGGCGCGATCCAGATCATCGCGCGCCAGCGCGCGCGCGATCGCATGCGCCGCCGCGCCGAGCGGATCGGCGCAGCCGCACGCGCAGGCGGCATCGACCGGCGCGTCGCCGCTATCGGATGGACGATGGCCCGATGCGCTCACGCCGGACTCAACGGCCGTGGAACGCCGGCTTGCGCCGTTCCAGGAACGCGGTGGTGCCTTCGCGCATGTCGTCGGTGGAGAACATCAGACCGAATTGCGCGGTCTCGTATTCCAGGCCTTCCTCGATGCCGCATTCGCCGCCGACCGCGACGCAGTCGAGCACGCCGCGCAGCGCCAGCGGCGCGGATGCGGCCAGTTGCTCGGCCAGTTTGAAGGTTTCCGCTTCCAGTTCGGCCGCGGCGATGACCCGGTTGACGATGCCCAGCTCCTTCGCCCGCGCCGCGTCGATCGGCGCGCCGAGCAGGCACAGCTCCAAGGTGGCGGCGCGGCCGGCCAGGCGCAGCAGGCGCTGGGTGCCGCCGAAACCGGGGATCAGGCCGAGATTGATCTCGGGCTGGCCGATCTTGGCGCTGTCCGCGGCCAGGCGCAGATGGCAGCCCATCGCCAGTTCCAGGCCGCCGCCGAGGGCGAAACCGTTGATCATGGCGATCACCGGCTTGGGCATTTTCTCGATCCGGCGCATCAGTTTCTGCCCGCGCAGGGAGAAATCGCGGCCCTGGACCGGGGTCAAGGCGTTCATTTCCGAGATGTCGGCGCCGGCGACGAAGGCCTTCGGGCCGGCCCCGGTCAGGACCACGGCGCGCACCGCCGGGTCGGCCGCGGCGGCCTCGAAGGCGGCCAGCAGGGCGTCCAGGGTGGCCGCGTTGAGCGCGTTCAGCTTGTCCGGACGGTTCACGGAGATCTGGCGCACGGCGCCGCGATCGGCGATCAGCAAGGGCGATTCGGTCATGTGATGGCCGTAGGATTCTCGAAAATTGCGGGGGATGGGGATTGCGACCGCCGTTGAACTCCGCGGCCGCGGCGCTGTCATAGGCGGGCGGCGTCAGTGGCGGTTAAGCGCTGCCGCCGGTATCCTAACCCGTCCTGTCCGGGGCTTTCGACCGCAGGGCTTTACACATTGGGGCATTGGAAAGTGCTCCCAGCTGATCGGGGCGGCGAAGGTCGCCCCGTGCCATTACCGGAGGTTTCACCGAATGAAGTTGCGTTTGATTGCTGCCGCCGTCGCGGCCCTGGCACTGACCGCCGGCAACGCCGTCGCGCAGGACACTTCTTCCGAGAAGGGCAAGCTGAGCTACGCGCTCGGCTACGACCTCGGCAGGAATGCCGTGGAAAGCGGCGAGCAGGTTGATGTGAACACCATCATCAAGGGTCTGCAGGACGGCTATTCCAAGAAGCAGCCGTCCGTGCCGGTCGAACAACTGCGCACTGCCGTGCAGAACATGCAGAAGCGCCAGACCGAGCGCGCCAAGGCCGAGTGGGACAAGGCCGCGGCCGAGAACAAGACCAAGAGCGAAACCTTCATCAACGCCAATAAGTCCAAGGCGGGCGTGAAGGTGCTGCCGAGCGGCGTGCAGTACCGCGTGATCGACAACGGCACCGGCGCCAAGCCGACGTCGGCGAGCACCGTGGCGCTGGAAGTGGCCGGCCCGTTCCCCTGGGGCGAGCGTCCGGCGCAGCCGCGTCCGGCCAACTCGATCCCGTCGATCAAGGTCAGCGACATCGAAATGAAGGCGATGCAGGAAACCCTGCTGCAGATGCCGACCGGTTCCAAGTGGGAAGTGACGCTGCCCTCGGCCCAGGCTTACGGCGCCGATCCGCGCACCCCGTTCCCGCCGAACGTGGCGGTGCAGTTCGAAATCAAGCTGGTCAGCGTCAAGTAATACGACCACGAAGCTCGAACGCAGTTGTGTGACGCACTTGCGCCGGCCCGTCCGGCGCAAGTCGTTTGTGGGGTCCGGCGGCGCATGCCAGGCATGGCGCCGATTTCCCGTTCTGCTTGCCGCTTGCGCGGCGAGGCTTTACCCGGCCGGCCCGCCAGGCAAAATGGCGGCATGGCCCCGGTGGACGATATGACGACTTTTCGCGCGGTGCTGAGCCCCTGCATCGGCGTATGCCAACTCAGCGACGACGGCCTGTGCATGGGCTGCCATCGCACCACCGCGGAAATCGCGCGCTGGTCGCAAATGAACGACGACGAACGCCTGCGCCTGATGGAAGACGTGCTGCCCAAGCGCGAGGCGGGGTTGCGGTGAGTTCCGACGCCGCCTCCGGCTCCGGTGCGTCGTCCGCGTTCGCCGGCAATTTTCTCGACGGCGATTCGCGCGCGCGCACGCGCTTGCTGGCGGCGCTGCATCCGCTCGACGCCGCGCCCGAGAGCGACGGTTGGAATCTCGACGATGTCACCGACCTGCTGCCCGACAACGCCCTGCACGCGCAGGCCGCGGTGCTGGTCGGTCTGGTGCCGCGCGGCGACGGCGTGCAGGTGCTGCTGACCCGGCGCACCGACGGATTGCGCCAGCACGGCGGGCAGGTCAGTTTTCCCGGCGGACGCATCGAGCCCAGCGACGAAGACGCGGTCGCCGCGGCGCTGCGCGAGACCGAAGAAGAAATCGGCGTGCCGGCGGCGTTGATCGCGCCGCTGGGGTTTCTCGATCCGCTGGTCACCATCACCGGTTTTCGCGTGTTGCCGCTGGTGGCGGTGATCGACCCGGCTTACGTGGCGCGGCCCGATCCGGCCGAAGTCGCGGAAGTGTTCGAAGTGCCGCTGACCTTCCTGCTGGACCCGGACAACCTCAGCACGCGCACGCTTGAATACAAGGGCCGCGCACGCCACGTGCTGGAATACCGATATCCGAGCCAGCGCATCTGGGGCGCGACCGCGTCGATGCTGCTCAACCTGCGACAACGACTGGAGGCTGCGCGATGACCGCTTGGACCACCCTGGTATCGGCCGAGGATCTGGCCGCGGCGCTGGGCCGCGAAGATCTGATCGTCATCGATACCCGCACCTCGCTCACCGATCGCGCGGCCAGCGAGAACGCTTACCGGCAATCGCACATCCCGGGCGCGCGTTACGCCGACCTGGATCGCGACCTGTCGGATCATCGCAAGACCTCCGGCGGCCGCCACCCGTGGCCGGACGCCGCCGATTTCACCGCCACCCTGGGCCGCTGGGGCATCACGCCGCAGCATCAGGTGGTGGTCTACGACGCCGCCGACGGCGCACTCGCCGCTTCGCGCCTGTGGTTCCTGCTGCGCGTGCTCGGCCATCGGCGCGTGGCCGTGCTCGACGGCGGCTGGCAGCGCTGGAGCGCGCTCGGCTTGCCGACTGACGCTGAAATTCCGACGCCGCAAGCGACGCAATACGAAGCGAGCTTCGATGCGCGCCGCCTGCTCGATGCGCAGGACGTGCGCGCTTTGCTCGACTCCGGCGGCCTGCTGATCGATGCGCGCGCCGGCGAGCGTTTTCGCGGCGAAGTCGAACCGCTGGATCGCGTCGCCGGGCACGTGCCGGGCGCGAGCAATCGCGCGTACTCCACCAACCTGGCCGACGGCCGCTTCAAATCGCCGGAAGCGCTGGCGTCGGAGTTCGCGCCGTTGCTTGGCGGGCGCGAGCCGGCGCAAGTCGCGGCGATGTGCGGCTCGGGCGTGACCGCTTGTCATCATCTGCTGGCGATGGCGCACGCCGGTTTCGACGGCGCGGCCTTGTACACCGGTTCCTGGAGCGGCTGGATCGAAGATTCGCGGCGGCCGATCGCTACCGGCGAAGGCTGACGGCTCCGTCGCCGGCGTCCGATCCGGTCGCACAGCGAGCAGTTGCTTGTTTCGAGTAGTTCGTTCGCGACGACAAGTGCGACGCAAATCGACGCCTGCATCGTTTTTTGCGCCGCGAATTGTGCGATTGCCGCACGCGCGGCGCGTTCGCGCGACACCACCCAACTGTGCGGAATAAGTCGATCGCTTAACGTTATTGAAGTGACGCACGTCGCGTAACGGCCGCGTCACAGGCCGCGCCCATCCTTGCGCGCAATTCGCACAGGGGGAGTGCGCGCCATGCTGCGTGCCGTCGTTTCGCCGTTCTTGTTGGTTTTTGCCTTCGTCCTTTCAGCCTTCGCCGCGCCCGCCGACGCGCAGGACGCCGAGCGTGTGCGCATCCGCGGTTCCAACACCCTGGCGCATGCGCTGGTGCCGGAGGTCGCGCAATCGTGGCTGCGCGATATCGGCTACACCGGCATCCGCGTGGACCGGTCGAAACCGGCGCTGACCGAAATCCACGCCACTCGCGACGGCCAGCCCCTGATTGTGGAAATCGGCGCCAGCGATTCGGCGCGCGGTTTCAACGATCTGATCGAAGGCCAGACCCAGATCGCGATGATGACCCGGCGTCCGAACGCGGCCGAGCTCGATGCCGGCTGGCAACTCGGCGATCTGGGCACGCCCGATCAGGAATTCGTGATCGCGCTCGACGGCGTGGCGGTGGTGGTCAATCGCAACAACCCGGTCGTGCGCCTGGATTTCAATCAATTGCGCGCGTTGTTGTCCGGGCAATCGCACGACTGGCGCGAACTCGGCGCCGCCGGGCAAGTGCATGTGCATCTGGATTCCAGCGCCGGCGCGGTGCGCGATCTGATCAACGAGCGGGTGATGCGCGGCGCCGCCTTCGCCGAAGCGCAACAACATGCGAACGCGCGCGAACTGATCGCCGCGGTCGCCGCCGATCCGCTCGCGATCGGCCTGATTCCGCTCGGCGAACATTACGGCGCCGGCACCAAGCCGCTGGCGATCGCCGACGGCGGCCGCGCGATCGCGCCGACTCGCACCGAGGTGTTGAGCGAGGACTATCCGCTGAGCCGGCGCCTGTATCTGTACGGCGGCCAGATGATGGGCGCGCTCAGCCGCAGCTTCGCCCTGTATGCGATGACCCGGCCCGGCCAGCGCGCGGTCGCGCGCAGCGGTCATGTCGCGGTGACGCTGGTGCCCGGGCGCGAACGCCGCGTCACCCTCGGCCCGGGCGAATACCGTCAGCTGGTCGATAACGCCGTGCGCCTGCCGCTGAGCCTGCGCTTCAACTTCAACGGCCCCAGCGAAAGCGGCGTGGCGGCGAGCGTGTACGACAGCCGCGCGGTGCGCGACCTCGACCGTCTGCGCGCGTTCATGCAATTGCCGCCGAACCGCGGCCGGCGCCTGTTGGTGATCGGTTTCGCCGATGTCAGCGCCGGTTCGACGATGGCGGCGATGATGATGAGCAACGATCGCGCCGACCTGATCGCGCAGGAACTGGTTTCGCGCGGGCTCAAGGTGCAGCAGGCGCGCGGCATGGGCACCGCGTTGCCGGTGGCCGGCCCGCGCGACGCGGCGGCGCGTTATCGCAATGAGCGCGTCGAGGTGTGGCTGCTTTGAAGCGAGGAACGAGTGCGTAGGAGTGAGGAGTGAGTGAAAGCCCTTACTCACTTCTCACTCCTGCGCACTCGTTCCTGCTACATCACTTGCCCAGCTTGGCCACCAGCGCTTTCAACGCGATCTGCGTATCCGGCGAGTACCAGGATTCGACGAAGCGATCGAGCTCGATATGCTCCTGCCGCAGGGCTTCGATCAGGTCGGCGCGGGCCAGGGCGCGGGTCTGCAGCATCGCGCTGCGCGGCAGGCTCAGCAGTTGCTGCAGCCACTCGCGCGCGTGCTCGGAAACCGCGTCGATCTCGACCAGTTCATCGACCAGGCCGATGCGCAGCGCGGTTTCGGCGTTCACCATCGCGCCGGCCACCAGCAGGCGTTCGGCGCGATAGGTGCCGACCACGCGCCGCATCAGGCGCTGGATGCCTTCCGGCGCGACCAGGCCGACCTGGGTTTCGTTGAGGCCGATGCTGTAATTGCCCGAGGCCATCACCCGGTAATCGCAGCACAGGGCCAGCACGCAGCCGCCGGCCGGCGCATGGCCGGCCATAGCCGCGACCACCGGCACCGGCGAGGAGGCCAGTGTGCGGCTGAGGCCGAAGAAGGCCTGCCAGGCCAGCAGCAGATGATCGCGCTGATCGCCGAGCGAGAGCAGGTAAGGCACGTCCAGACCCGCGGAGAACACCTTCGGCCCGCCGCTGAGCACGATGCCGTGGGCGCCATGCAGGATCGCCTGTTCGATCGCTTCGCGCGCGGTGTTGCACAACACCGGATTGAGCGCGTTGACCGGCGCGCGCGCCAGCTTGATTTCGACGATGTCGCCGTGTGTCTGCATCTCTATCATGGTTTGACGTCCTGGGGCCAGCGGTAGCGCACGGTGTAAGTCAACTTGGTTTCGCCTTCGGCCGGCACGGGCACCTCGAACTGAGCGTGGCGCGCGTCCTTCTTCTTCGACGGCAGGCTGGAGGACACGATCTCCCAATCGGTCCAACGCGGCAAGGGTTCGGTGACGCGAACCGTGGCGAGATTCTTCTTCGCGTTCTTCACGGTGATCGCGAACGATTCGGTGATGGTCCGTCCGGTACGGTCGAGCTGGAACGCGGTGGCTTCGCGCTTGCCGCTCAGGTCGAAGACTTTGCCGAGTTCGAGCTTGATGTCGGCGCCCGACGGGGTGTGCTCGAGCTGGGATTCGCCGAGGAAATCGCCGCCGTCGAAAGCGCGCACGCGCCCGGCCGGCAACGGCAGGCCCAGGCCGGAGGCCTTGTCGTTCTTGAACTCGACCTTGGACAGCACCGGGATGTCGCCGGTCTGGCCGCCGTAGCCGCGATCGACCAGCGGCGTCGGCGGTTGCCAGCCGTTGTCGCTGGCTTCCAGCGAGTAGATGCGTTCGCAGGCGACCGCGTCGTTGCGCGGGAACAGCGCGATGCGTTCGGTGCCGCCGTTGTTCAGGCTGGCCGGTTGCGACAGATCGTAGGCGTGGTATTCACCGGCGGCGCGCTGCACGACCGGGCCGGCTTCCATCGGCGCCGGCAAGGCCGGCATCGCCGCGTCCATGGCGCGCGCCTCGGCATACATTTCCGGAGGCGCCGAGCGCGTGCGATTGGGCTCGCCCGCGACCAGGCTCAGGCGCACGTCGTTGAAGGCGCGGCCGCTGCGATTGGCGACCAGCGCCGCGCCGTCCAGCGCCAGCTTGCAGCCGCCGCCGGAGGCGAGGGTGGCGCGGTATTCGGCGCGCCAGGCCATGCCGCCCATGGGATAGCTCAATACGAAATCGGCGTTGCCGGCCTGCGCGGCATTGACCGTCCACTGCAGCGCCGACTGGCGCGGCAGCACGTTGTCGTTATCGACCAGGCTGAAGCTGTCGTAGCTGCGGATGACCTTGACCCGGCCGTCGTCGAGGGCGAGGGTGAGGCCGTCGCCGGCCGCCAGCAGCACGCCGCTGTCGGTCTGCTTGGCGCCGCCGGCGGTGTGTTCGACGCTGACCTTGCGGCCGATGGCGACGCCGACCACGTTCTGCGCGCCGGAGACCGGCGCGATGTAGCGCTGTCCCACCACGCTGACGCCGGGGCTGCGCGGCTGCAGCACCGCGGCCTCGATGTCCATCGACGGCGGCAGCGGTTTGTCCGACAGCGAATTGCCGCCGCGCTTGAGATCGAAGCGCAGCGGGCGTTCGACCAGGGCGTAGCCGGGCATGCCGGCGCTGGCGCTGCGCACGTTGGCCAGCGACTCGTAGTCGCCGCTGTAGACGGTCAGGCGGGTCGCGCCGCCGCTGCGCGCATCGCCGCCGTCGGCGTCGGCCGACGCGGTGGGTGCGGATTTGCCGGCATCGTCGCCGGAGGGGGAGGAACAGGCGCTCAGGGCCACGGCCAGGGCGAGCAGGCTCAGCTGTTTCATCGTCAACTCCATTGATGCTCGGGGGTTATGATAGGCCGATGAACGTATCGAGCATCCGAACGGGGTTGGCGCTTGCGGCTTTGATCGCCGCCGGCACGGCATTCAGCGTCGCGGCGAAGTCGCCGCCGAAGGCCGCCGCGGCCACGGCCGGCTGTCTGGCCCAGGTGCGCGAAGGCTGGGTGCGCTTGCCGCCGATGCAGATGCCGATGATGGCCGGGTTCGGCCGCATCGAGAACCGCTGCGCGGCGCCGGTGGTGATCGTCGGCGCGAGCAGCGCGGCCTTCGCCGACGTGTCGCTGCACGAGACCCGCATCGTCGATGGGGTCAGCAAGATGCGCGCCTTGCCCGAACTGCGCATCGCCCCGGACGGCGCGGCGGTGCTCAAGCCCGGCGGCATGCATCTGATGCTGATGCAGCCGCATGCGCCGCTCAAGGAAGGCAGCCGCGTGGCGATCGAATTCCGGCTCAAGGACGGCGGCTCGCTGTTGGGCGAGTTCGAGGTGCGTAAAGCCGCGCCCTGAAGGCCGGCGCGCTCGGTCAGTCCGCGGCGCGCAGATGGCCGACCACTAACGCGGCGCTGCGCTGCGGGTCTTCCACGAACGGCAGATGGCCGACGCCGTCGAGCACGAACACGGCATCGGAGCCGAAGATCCGCGCCAGCAGCGCGCTGGCGGCGGTCGGCGTGATGCGATCGTCGGCGCCCCAGATCACCCGGGTCGGAACACGCGACTCGGCGATGCGGCGGTACCAGGTTTCACCGTCGTGGATCGGCAGCTGGCGCACGCTGGCGAGCAGCGCGGCGGGGAAATGCGCCGGACGCAGCACGAAGCGCAGCAGCTCGCGAACGCGTTCGCGCACCGGTTCGGCGGTGGAGTAACGATCGGCGCGGCCCAGCAGCAGGCGCGAGGCCAGCAGCGGCAGCAGCAGGTCGCCGATCACCGGCGCCAACACCAGGCGCTCGCCCGGGCTGAAGCGGGTGGCGACGCCGTCGGGCGCTATCAACACGATCTTGTCGACCCGTGCCCGGAACGACTGCGCGAAGGCGGCGGCGAGAATGCAGCCCGACGCCAATCCGATCAGCGAGACCGGCTCGCTCAGCTTCAAGCCGTCGAGCAAGTCGGCGATCTGCCCGACGTGCGCATCCAGATCGGCGCGACCCTCGCGATAAGGCGAGGAGTGGCCGCGGCCGGGCAGGTCGTAACGCAGCACGCGGAATCCGGCCGCGATCAACGGCGCGATCAACGGCTCCCAAACCGCCAGCGGCAAGGTCGATCCGGGCACCAGCACGACGACGGGACCGCTGTCGCCGTCGAAGGCGTAGTGCGTGGTCGAGCCGCGATGCCGCAACAGCCGGTGTTGCCGGTCGATATCGTTCATGGCCGCCGAGCGCAGATTGGGTGGGCCAATGCTACGCGACGGTCGCGGCACGCCGTCGGCATCGATCGGCCGACGGCTTACCGGGGCGCCGGCTTCAACCGGCCGAGCAGGCCGCGCGCACGGGCTCGGGCAACGCCGCCGGTTGGCCGGTGTCGCGATGGATCCACACCAGCACGACGTTGCCGTCGCAATAAATCGCCGATTCGTCGTGAGCGCCGACGATGCGATGGCCGATGCTCAGGCTGGTGTTGCCCAGGCGTTCGACGAACAGCTCGACATCGATTTCGTTCGGCCATTCGATCGGCCGGCGATAGTTCAGATGCGCGGCGGCGACTACCGGCGCGACGTGTTCGTCCATGCCGTGGCCGGGCAGGGTCACCATCCAGCGCAGGCGCGCTTCCTCCAGATAGCTGAGGAACTGCGAATTGTTGACGTGGTTGAAGGCGTCAAGGTCGCGCCAACGCACCGACAACGGGATGCGGATCAATGCGGGCTGGACGGCGGGCGCCTGCGCCGCGACTGCGTTTGCCGTTGCGTTGGAAACCGCAGGCTGAGCGGTTACCGCGTTGTCGGTAACCGCCGCTGCTTCGGCCTGCTTGCGCGAACGCGGGCTGCGCTTGCGCGGCGCCGGCTTGGCCTTGCCGGCGTCGCGGCCGGCCGCCGGGGCCTTCTTCTTGCTATCGCTCATGCAGCGGATTTCTTCTTGGCGCGCGCGGCCGGCGCATCGGATTTCGCCGCCGGTTTCTTCTTCGCCGGCTCAGCGGGCTTGGCCTTCTTCGGCGTGCCCAGCAGCGGTGCGAGGAAGTGGCCGGTATGCGAATGCGGCAGCGCGGCGATGTCTTCCGGCGTGCCGGTGGCGAGGATGGTGCCGCCGCGATGGCCGCCTTCCGGACCCAGGTCGATGACCCAGTCGGCGGTCTTGATCACGTCGAGGTTGTGCTCGATCACCACCACCGTGTTGCCGTCGTCGCGCAGGCGGTGCAAGACCGCGAGCAGGTGCTCGATATCGTGGAAATGCAGGCCCGTGGTCGGCTCGTCGAGGATGTACAGCGTGCGCCCGGTGTCGCGGCGCRAGAGTTCCTTCGACAGCTTCACGCGCTGCGCTTCGCCACCCGACAGCGTGGTCGCGCTCTGGCCCAGCTTGATGTAGCTCAGGCCGACGTCCATCAGCGTTTCGAGTTTGCGCGCGATGGTCGGCACCGCCTCGAACAGGCTCAGCGCCGCTTCCACCGTCATCGACAGCACGTCGTTGATGTTGTAGCCCTTGTACAACACCTCCAGCGTCTCGCGGTTGTAGCGCTTGCCGTGGCAGACGTCGCAAGGCACGTACACGTCCGGCAGGAAGTGCATCTCGACCTTGATCAGGCCGTCGCCCTGGCAGGCCTCGCAGCGGCCGCCGCGCACGTTGAAGCTGAAACGGCCCGGCGAATAGCCGCGCGCGCGCGCCTCGGGCACCTGCGCGAACAACTCGCGCAGCGGCGTGAACAAGCCGGTGTAGGTGGCCGGATTGGAACGCGGCGTGCGCCCGATCGGCGACTGGTCGATGTCCACGACCTTGTCGAACAGCTCGATGTTCTCCACCGACTTGTACGGCGCCGGGGTTTGCGAAGCGCCGTTCAACTCGTTGGCGGCGATCACGTACAGCGTGTCGTTGATCAGCGTGGACTTGCCCGAGCCCGACACGCCGGTGACGCAGGTCAACAGGCCCGAGGGGATGTGCAGATCGACGTCCTTGAGGTTGTTGCCGGTGGCGCCGCGCAGATGCAGGGTGGTCTTCGGGTTCGGCTTGTGCCGGGTCTTGGGGATTTCGATCTTGCGCTTGCCGCTGAGGTACTGGCCGGTCAGCGAACGCGGCGCTTTCAGGATGTCGGAGAATTGGCCCTGGGCGACGATCTCGCCGCCGTGCACGCCGGCGCCGGGGCCGATATCGACGATGTAGTCGGCCAGGCGCATCGCGTCTTCGTCGTGTTCGACCACGATCACGGTGTTGCCCAGGTCGCGCAGGCGCGTCAGCGTGCCGAGCAGGCGCTCGTTGTCGCGCTGGTGCAGGCCGATCGACGGCTCATCGAGCACGTACATCACCCCGACCAGTCCGGCGCCGATCTGGCTGGCCAGACGGATGCGCTGGGCTTCGCCGCCCGACAGCGAGTCGGCCTTGCGTTCCAGGGTGAGGTAATCCAGGCCGACATCGACCAGGAAGCGCAGGCGATCGACGATCTCCTTGACGATCTTGACCGCGATCTCGCCACGCCAGCCCGGCAGTTCCAGACCCTTGAAGAAATTCAGCGCTTCATCGACCGGCAGCACCACCAGGTCCGGCAGCGGACGCTCGGCGACGAAGACGTTGCGCGCGGCGCGGTTGAGGCGCGCGCCGCCGCAGTCGGGGCAGGGGCGCTGGCTGATGAACTTCGCCAGTTCCTCGCGCACCGCCGCCGATTCGGTCTCGCGGTAACGCCGCTCCAGGTTCGGCACGATGCCTTCGAAGCGATGCTTGCGCTGGCTGCGGCCGCCGTTCTCGGTGATGTAGTTGAAGCTGATCTGCTCATCGCCGCTGCCGTACAGCACCGCCTGTTGCTGAGCCGCGGTCAGCGACTGCCAGGGCGTATCGACGTTGAACTTGTAGTGTTTGGCCAGCGACTGGATCAGCTGGAAGTAGTAGGCGTTGCGGCGATCCCAGCCGCGCACCGCGCCGGCCGAGAGCGACAGCTCCGGATGCACGACCACGCGCGCGGGATCGAAGAATTCCGCCACGCCCAGGCCGTCGCAGGTCGGGCAGGCGCCAACCGGCGAGTTGAACGAGAACAGCCGCGGCTCGAGCTCGGGCAGCGAGTAATCGCAGACCGGGCAGCTGTACTTGGACGAGAACAGCAGCGGCGCGGTCTCGGCGTTGTCCAGCGATTGCACCTGGGCCATGCCGTCGCCGAGCTTGAGCGCGGTTTCGAACGATTCGGCCAGGCGCTGCTTGATGTCGTCGCGCGGACGGAAGCGATCGACCACCGCTTCGATGGTGTGCTTGACGCGCAAGGCCAGCGGCGGCACCGCGTCGATCTCGTACAACTGGCCGTCCACGCGCACGCGCACGAAGCCCTGCGCGCGCAGTTGCTCGAACACTTGCGCGTGTTCGCCCTTGCGTTCGCGGATGACCGGCGCGAGCAGCATGTAGCGCTGTTCCGGATCGAGCGCGATGGCCTGATCGACCATCTGGCTGACGGTCTGCGCTTCCAGCGGATAGTGATGGTCCGGGCAGCGCGGCGAGCCGACGCGTGCGTACAGCAGGCGCAGGTAGTCGTAGACCTCGGTGATCGTGCCGACGGTCGAACGCGGGTTGTGCGAGGTGGATTTCTGCTCGATCGAAATCGCCGGCGACAAGCCTTCGATGTGGTCCACATCGGGCTTTTCCATCACCGACAGGAACTGCCGGGCGTAGGCCGACAGCGATTCGACGTAGCGGCGCTGGCCTTCGGCGTAAATGGTGTCGAAGGCCAGCGAGGACTTGCCCGAGCCGGACAGTCCGGTGATCACGATCAGCTTGTCGCGCGGCAGATCGAGATCGATGTTCTTGAGGTTGTGCGTCCGCGCGCCGCGGATGCGGATGTAGTCCAGCGCCATCGGGTGCCTGCAAGGGGGGAGAGTCGCCGGCGCGAAAGGCGACGGCGAACAGGGGAGCGTATCGAGTGGGGAAGGTGGGGGCAAATCCGCCGAACCAAAGCGCGCGAGGGCGTCACCGGCGATGTCATGCCGGGCCCGTGGGGCTTGGGATTCAGGCGTCGGCGCCGGACGGGCCCGGGATCGCCGTGAACGCGGCGGACTGATCCGGCAAAGCCGATTGCGCGAACTGGATGGGGCGAGCGGGCGGTTGCGGGCCGCGGGTGGCCCGGTGTCCGTCAGCGCAGATCGGCCCAGGCCGTTGCAGGCAGCCCTTGAGCCGAGCCCGATGCCCGGCACTCAGGGCCGCGAACCGAGCGCTGGCAACTTGTTGAAGGGCTTCAGCTCCGTGACGGCTTCAGCCCCGGGTCGGCTGTTGTGGGAGGGGCTTCAGCCCCGATGCTTTTCGTTCAGATCGCCGCGTCGGAACGAAAAGCATCGGGGCTAAAGCCCCTCCCACAGGTTCACCGAAGCCCTTTCCCAGGCTTACTTGACCACGCTGAAGCGCAACGGCGTGGTCGTGGTCCCCGGCTCGCCGCGAGTATCGAGAGCCCCCGGATTGACCCCGTTGACGATCAACTGAACCTTCACCGCTTCGGCGCGCTGGCGCGACAGGATTTCGTTGTCGGCGGCCTGGCCGGCGCCGCCGCCCGGGCCGACGATTTCGTAGCGCGCGTCCTTGGGCCCGGCCGCGATGGCCTTGGCCGCGCGACTGAGGATGTCCAGGCTGGCCGGGGCGATGCGCGCGCCGCCGTCGTCGAAGCGCAGGTTGATCTGGTTCAGCGCCTTGGCGATGTCGGCGGGGCCGGACTTGCCCGGCTCCAGCGCGGCCAGGGCCTGGGCGGCGGCGTCGCTGGACGCGGCGGTGCCGCCGACGCCCTCGAACAGGCCGCCGTAGCTGARACCGGGGAACAGGGTCTTGGCCTTCTCCAGCAGCACGGCGCGGTCGGCGTCGTTGACCTGGCCGCTGAGCTCGATCTTGTTGCCTTCGAAATTCACCGCCACCCCCGGCATGGTCAGCGCGGCGGCGAACTGCGGCAGCTTGTCCTGCCACGGCGCCGGCTTGGCGGCCTTGTCGGCGTTGAGGGTGCCGGCGATCTGGCCGGCGTAGGCCTGGGCCAGGGCAATGGTCAGGGCCTTGCGCGTGGCCTCGCTATCGACGGTGCCGTCGTAGCGGATCGCGCCGTTGTTGTTGACCAGGCTGAGCCTGGCGTCGAAGCGCACCACCGGCGCGGCCGCGGCGGCCGGAGCGGCGCCATCGGCGGGCGCGGCATCGGTGGAGGGCGCGTTGCGGTTGCAGGCGCTCAGGCCGGCGAGCGCGGCCAGCAGCAGGCCGCCGGCGAGATAGGAAGAGCGGGGCGTGCGGGAAACGGGCAGGGCGGTGCGCATGGAGTCTCCGCTGGGATGGGGCTTGGGGGGAAACGAGGTGATGCGGTGCGTGCGAGGCGGCGTTGCACGCGGCCACCGACAGTGGAGTGCGAAAGCGGGCCTCAAGTTCCGGCGAATTCGATGCCAGATTGCGTGCTTCTTCGCTCGTCATTCCCGCGAACGCGGCAATCCCGCGTCTCTCGCGCGAAAACCCGCGAAGCCCGCCGATGCCCGCCGATGCCCGCTTTCGCGGCAATCACGAACGGCAAACCGGCGAACGAATCCGCCGCGGCAACCCTCAGAAAAACAAAGGGCCCGGCACACCGGGCCCTTCGTCCTTGCTTACGCTGCTATCAGCGGCTGGAGTTGTACGTGATCGAAACCGGATCAGCGCATTCCTGCGTACCGTTGTTGCACAGCTTGTAGCTCATGGTGCCGCTGCCGATGATGCGGAAGGTATCGGTGTTGGCGCCGGTGTTGCGCACGGTCTTGAGGATCGCGCCGTTGCGGTACACGTCGATGTTCTTCTTGCCCTTCTCCCACGACAGGTTCACCGAGGTGCGGTGGTTGGACATGGCGCTGGCCTTGGCTTCGACGCGACGCGGATAGTTGGCGTCGACGAAGCTGGGGTACAGCGACATGCCGGCCGAAGCGCGGTAGCCCTTGACCTGGACGTACCACACGCCGCCCTGCGGGGTCGGGAAGAAGCAGGTCTCGTTGTTGGACGAGGTGAACGGACGGCAGTCGTAGGACGTGCTGGTCGGTTCCGCGCCGTACTTGACGTAGATGTCCGAGTCGCCGGTGCCGCCGTACATGGCGAACAACAGGTTCGACGCGCCGTTCGGAACCAGCAGCTGGTACTTGATGATGCCGTTGGCGCCGACTTCGATGTTGGTCACGGTGACGCCGTTTTCCAGCTCGATCGCCGGTTCCGGTTCCGGCGGGACCGGATCGGGCGGCAGCGGTTCGGTGCCCTTGGCCACGGCGACGGCGTAACGCGCATCGACGATGCCCGCGCCGCACCAGTTGGCGAAGCTGCAGCCGCCCGGCTGACCGCCGACGTGGGCGGTGTTGACCAGGATCTTCTCGATCTCGGCCGGGGTCTTCGGCGTGGTCACCGCCGACTGCATCAGCGCGACCACGCCGGCGACGTGCGGCGCCGCCATCGAGGTGCCGGCCATCCACGCATAACCTTCGCCCGCTTGTTCGTGCGCGCCCAGGTTCAGGGTGGACAGGATGTTGTCGGCCGCCGGCACCACGCCGGTACCGCCGGGAGCGGCGACATCGACCTTGGGACCGAAGTTGGAGTAGCTGGCCAGCGCGCCGGTCGGACCGACCGCGGACACCGCGATCACGTTGTCGCAGTTGGCGGGCGAGAAGTTGGCGACGTCGCCGCCGGAGTTGCCCGCGGCGATGACCACCGTGGTGCCGCGCGAACGGGCGCCGGCGAAGGCCACCTGTTCGGCCGCCGAGCAAGCGCCGCTGCCGCCGAGGCTGAGGTTGATGACTTCGGCCGGGGTGGTGTTGTCCGGCACGCCCGCGACGCTGCCGCCGGAGGCCCAGGTCACCGCGTCGATGATGTCGGAGGTGTAGCCGCCGCACTTGCCGAGCACGCGTACCGGCTGAACCTTGGCGCCGTGCGCGACGCCGGCCACGCCGGTGGCGTTGTTGGTCACCGCGGCGATGGTGCCGGCCACGTGGGTGCCGTGCCAGCTGCTGTCGTCGGGCTGGCCGAACAGATCGCATTCGCCGTCGTGCCAGTCGCCCGGATCGTTCGGATCCGCATCGCGGCCGTCGCCGTCGACGCTGACTTCCGGATCGACGATGAAGTCGTAGCCCGGAATGATGTTGGCGTTGAGATCGCTGTGCGGGGTGATGCCGGTGTCGAGCACCGCGACCACGATGCCGTCGCCGGTGGCGATGTCCCAGGCCGGTTCGAGGTTCAGGCCGCCGGGGCCGTTCTTGTAATGCCACTGCTGCGCATAGGCGGGGTCGTTGGGGACCATCGTCTTGTGCTTCAGCGTGTCGGGAATGACTTCGATGATGCTCGGGTCCTGCTTCATCAACTCGATCGCCAGTTCCTTCGTCGCGGCGGCGTCGAGCGCGGTATCGGTCTTGATCAGGTTCGAGCCGGTGGCGAGCGTGCGCAGCGGCATGATGCCCAGGCCGAGCGTGCTGGCGGCCTTGGAATAGAGCTGGCTGCTGGAAACGGCGGCCTTGCTGGAGGCGCCGGCGGCGCGGGTGATGATGAAGCGGTTATGAGTTTCGGCGGCGGCCTGCTTGGCGGCTGCCTTGGGCGCGACCACCTTGGCCACATGCGCCTTGTTGACGGCTTGGAACTTACCGCTGGAGTAGGCCACCGGCGCGATAATCGCCGCCGTCGCCAGCGCCAGAGCGGTCCATTTCATCGAACGTGCTTTGCGAGTCATGACAAACATCCTTGATCCTTCGTTTCGCATGATCCCCTTCGCATCCCCTGTTTAGCGTCGGGCCTTGGTCCGCGGCAGGCGTGCCGTTCTACCTCCGCGGGACTTCCTTGCGCAGCGCGCCCGGCGCGCATCGGCGCCGGCGTGCTGCAGGGTTGGATCGCGGACGCACTCTCCCGTTTCCATGCGCGCGCGGCGACATGGAAAACAAGAACACGTGCATCCGATTGCGCGCGGCAAAGCCGCTGCGCCGTAAACCGGTTTGACCGACGACTGCAAACCACATGCAGGAAATCCCCGAAGAACGCGACCGCCTCATCCTGGCGCGCATGCGTCGCATACGCTGCGCATCGATGCGGCTGTTCCTTGTCGCGCGACCCCCTGCAAGTCGCTCGCGTTCGAAACTAATTGAGCGCGCCCGGTGCGTGCAAGTGTCATCGAAGCTGTGATAGCCGCATGAATGCGACTGAGCGCACATACACGCACAATGCATACAGATGGTGCGATTTTCGATGCTGGCGGCAGGGCCTGGAAAATCAGCGGTTTTTATCGATCTGGGCGGCTTGGCCGCGGGGCGCGGCGATTTTCACGCTCGATCAGGTTTCTTTCAGAACTGTGAACTGAGTCGGCCTATTTTTAGCGGGCGCGTCTGCGGTTTTTATGAACTGCTACACGATTCTTCCGCAGCTTTGCGACGCGGCGCGATTTTTGCGCTGTCGGGGTGAAGAGGCTTCACGCGTTGGGAACTTGCGGTGTTGCAGGGGCGAAACGTGTTTGGAGCGGCGCGATGCGTGCGTGTGCATCGGCGATGTTTGTCGATGTGTTCGCGGCTGCGGCAGTGGATCGAGATCGTCGTCATGGTCTCGAATGCGCCTTTCGATACGAGCCTGCGGGTTGAATACGACGGCCATCGACCTTCCGACGATTGCCGTCATTCCCGCGAACGCGGGAATCCAGCGGCTTTCGTGCGACCACGTCAAAGTCACTGGATTCCCGCGTTCGCGGGAATGACGAGCAAAGGCGAAGCGAACAAGGGCGGGTTGTTTAGATTTCCTGAGGTGCCGGAACCGGTGTTGCGATTTTGGAGCCTGCAGGCGGTGATCATCCCGCGCCGGTAGCCGAGCCGGCGCCCAGCCGGCCGTCCAGCGTCGTTCGCCGGCCTGCCGGCCATGCTCCTCCGGGCCGGCGGACGAAGCCGGGCCGGGGCCGGGCCGAAGTCGGGCTGGCGCGCCGAGATCTGCCCTGAATGCCTCGGATCGACCCAGAATTGATGTAACTATTTGATTTTAAATGCCGAATTCACGGCGGACAGCGCCGCCACCCGGTCCGGCCACAACCCCCAGGCCGGGCCCGCCGCCCGCGCGACTTCCCCATAGTTGCCGTAACTCGCTGAAGTCCCTACAATTCCGCTTCTGTCCGCCCGCAGTTGGGCGCCGGCAGGACCAAAAATAACTACAGAGGAATCTGGTCATGTACGCAGTACTGGTCACCGGCGGTAAGCAATACCGCGTGATGCAAGGCGAGACGCTCCGCGTCGAGCTGCTCGATGTCGAAGCCGGCAGCGAAATCAAGTTCGATACCGTCCTGATGCTCGGCGACGGCGAAGGCGTGAAGCTCGGCGACGCGCTCAAGGGCGCCAGCGTCACCGCGAAGGTCGTCGGCCACGGCCGCGCCGACAAGGTGCGCATCGTCAAGTTCCGCCGCCGTAAGCACCATCGCAAGCAGATGGGCCACCGTCAGCACTACACCGAAATCGAAATCACCGGCATCGCCGGTGGTGACAACAAGTAAGGAGCAGCAGCCATGGCACATAAAAAGGGCGTAGGTTCCACCCGCAACGGCCGCGACTCCAACCCGAAGTACCTGGGCGTGAAGATCTACGGCGGTCAGGCCATCGAAGCGGGCAACATCATCGTGCGTCAGCGCGGCACCCAGTTCCATCCGGGCGCCGGCGTCGGCCTCGGTCGCGACCACACGCTGTTCGCGCTGGTCGATGGCAAGGTCGAGTTCTCGACCAAGGGCCTGAAGAAGCGTCGCACCGTCAGCGTCGTCGCCGCCGAGTAATTCCGGCGCGATGTCCTGCGAGGAGCCCCGCTTCGGCGGGGCTTTTCGTTTGTACGCCGGGAATCGGGAATGGGGAGTCGGGAATCGTTGAGCCGACTATCACTTCCGTTCTCGGCGACTCAGGCGCAAGGCGTTAAAATCATGTCGAACTGCTGTACCGATTCCCCATTTCCGATTCCCCATTCCCGGCTCTTATGAAACTCGTAGACGAAGCAGAAATCCAGGTCATCGCCGGCAACGGCGGCAACGGCTGCATCGGCTTCCGTCGCGAGAAGTACATTCCGCTGGGCGGGCCGGACGGCGGCGACGGCGGCAGCGGCGGCAGCGTGTTCATCGTCGCCGACGAGAACGTCAACACCCTGGTCGATTTCCGCCATCAAAAGCAGTTCCGCGCTCAGCGCGGCGAGAACGGCATGGGTCGCCAAGCCTACGGCAAGGGCGGCGAAGATCTGGTCATCACCGTGCCGGTCGGTACCGTGGTCACCAACGTGGAAACCGACGAAATCATCGGCGACCTGACCGCGCACGGCGACCGTCTGCTGGTCGCGCGCGGCGGCAAGGGCGGCCTGGGCAACATGCATTTCAAGAGCTCGGTCAACCGCACGCCGCGCAAGGCCCTGCCGGGCCTGCCGGGCGAGGAGCGCGAGCTCAAGCTGGAGTTGAAGCTGCTGGCCGATGTCGGCCTGCTCGGCTTCCCGAACGCGGGCAAGAGCACGCTGATCCGCGCGGTCTCGGCGGCGACGCCGAAGGTCGCGGACTATCCGTTCACCACCTTGTATCCGAACCTGGGCGTGGTCAGCGTCGAAGCGCATCGCAGCTTCGTGATCGCGGACATTCCCGGCCTGATCGAGGGCGCGGCCGACGGCGCCGGCCTGGGCGCGCAGTTCCTACGCCATCTGCAGCGCACGCGTCTGCTGTTGCACCTGGTCGATATCGCGCCGATGGAAGGCGGGGTCGAGGGCGTGAGTCCGGCCGAGCAGGTGCGGGCGATCGAGAACGAGCTGCGCAAGCACGATCCCGAATTGCTGGCCAAGCCGCGTTGGCTGGTGCTCAACAAGGCCGATCTGCTGCTGGAAGAAGAGCAGCAGGCGGCGGCGAAGGCGATCATCGACGAACTGGGCTGGACCGATCGCTGGTATCTGGTCTCGGCCATCAGCCGCGACGGCACGTTCCCGATCATGCAGGACGTGATGGCGTTCTTCGACCGTCAGCGCGCGGACGCCCTGGAAGCGGCGAACGCTGCCGGCGAACATGTGCCCTGAGCCGCGGGCTCGGCGTTATCGCATCGTCATCGGCTCGCGGCGCGCAATGCGCCGCAGCGCCGGCGCTCGCGGCTTCAATCTGACTTCACACCTCGCGCCGATCATGCGCGACGTGCCGCACGACCACTCCCGTTCCGCATCCGTCTCCCGCGCCGCCGCGCGGGCAGGGGCGCGCGCCTGCGCCGGACAAAACACGCACGCAAACAAAAGCCCGGCCGAAGCCGGGCTTTTGCATGCACAAGTCCTTGCGGACTGCGTATCAGGCGGCGGACAGCGCCTTGATGCGGGCCGTCAGACGGCTCTTGTGGCGGGCGGCCTTGTTCTTGTGGATCAGGCCACGGGAGCTGAAACGGTCGAGGATCGGCTGAGCGACGTCGAACGCGGACTTGGCACCGGCGGCGTCGTTCTCGCCGAGGGCCTTGAGCACCTTCTTGACGGCGGTACGCAGCATCGAACGCTGACTGGCGTTGCGGGCGTTACGCACGACAGTCTGCTTGGCGCGCTTCTTGGCGGACTTGATGTTTGCCACGGGTGGATTCCTGAAAAATTTAGGCTGTTAAGCGTTGAAGAAACTAAGCGAGGAACTACGGTTGAAAAAGCGGTTCAATTCGCAGTTGCGGAAAATCAGACCCAAAAGTATGGCCGATTCAGTGGGTTGGGTCAACTGGCTGGAGGCGCGGGATGAGTAAGGGCGGCGGTTTGTTGCGCTCCTCGGTCATTTTCAGCGCCATGACCCTGATCTCGCGGGTCTCGGGGCTGGTCCGCGACCAAGTGTACGCCTGGCAGTTCGGCGCCAGTCCGGCCATGGACGCGTTCTTCATCGCGTTCAGGATTCCGAACTTCATGCGCCGGATCTCGGCCGAGGGCTCGTTCTCGATGGCCTTCGTGCCGGTCCTGGCCGAGTACAAGGAAAAACAGGACCACGCCGCGGTCAAGGAACTGGTCGATCGGGTCACCGGCACCCTGACCGCCGCGCTGCTGACGATGACGGCGGTGGTGGTGCTGGCCGCGCCCTGGGTCATGCAGTTGTTCGCCCCGGGCTGGGACCCGCTGAGCGAGCAGTACCGGCTGGCCACCGAAATGCTGCAGATCACCTTCCCGTACGCCTTGTTCATCTCGCTGGCCTCGCTGGCCGGCGGCATCCTCAACAGCTACGAGAAATTCGCGATCCCGGCCCTGTCGCCGGTGCTGCTGAACATCTCGATGATCGCCGCGGCGGTGTGTTCGGTGCCGCTGACCCAGCCGTTCAACGTCAACCCGGTGCTGGCGCTGGCCTGGGGCGTGTTCTTCGCCGGCATCTTGCAACTGGCGTTCCAGTTGCCGGCGCTGGCCAAGCTCGGGCTGCTGCCGCGGCCGCGCTGGGGCGGGGCGCACCAGGGCGTGCGCAAGATCATGCGGCTGATGGTGCCGACCTTGTTCGGCTCATCGGTGGCCCAGGTCAATCTGCTGCTGAACACGGCGCTGGCCTCGTTCCTGATCGTCGGCAGCGTGAGCTGGCTGTACCTGACCGACCGCTTGCTCGAATTCCCGCTGGGCATGTTCGGCGTGGCGATCGGCACGGTAATCCTGCCGCACTTGTCCAAGCGCCATGCCGCCACCGACACCGACGGCTATTCGAAGGGGCTGGATTGGGGTTTCCGCCTGTGCCTGCTGATCGGCGTGCCGGCCTGCCTGGGGCTGGTGCTGTGCGCCGAGGCCCTGATCGCGGCCCTGTTCCAGTACGGACGGCTGCATGCGCACGACACCGAGATGATCCGCCTGAGCCTGATGGCGCAATCCACCGCGGTGCCGGCGTTCTTGCTGGTGAAAGTGCTGGCGCCGGCGTTCTATTCGCGCCAGGACACCAAGACCCCGGTCAAGTCGGCGGTGGTGTCGGTGCTGGTGAACCTGGCTTCGACCGTGCTCCTGCTGCTGGCGGTGCTGTACCTGACCGACGCCGGCCAGGTCGCGCTGGCCAAGACCGGCGGCGATCCGCGCGAAGCCCTGGGCGAAATCCCCGGCGCGCACGCCTGTCTGGCGGCGGCGATCGCGATCGCCGGCTGGACCAATGCGCTGCAACTGGCCTGGTATCTGCGCCGGGCCAAGGTCTATCGGCGCCAGCCGGGCTGGGGCCGGTTTCTGCGCCAGATCGGCGTGGCCAGCGTGGCCATGACGGTGGTGGTGCTGAGCCTGCTGTGGCTGTGGCAGGACTGGACCGTGTGGCCGTGGTGGGAGCGCCTGATCAAGCTGGCGGTGGTGGTCGGCGCCGGTGGCGGCGCCTACGGCGCGCTGCTGTGGCTGCAGGGCATCCGCCTGCGCGATCTGCGCGGCCACTGAGGCCAACGCCGCGGCGATGGCGGCCCGCCGCCGCCATCGTCGGCGATTGACCGTTGCCGGTGCCGTTGAGACTTGCGGGCGGCGGCTATACTTCCTTATTCATCCTTCGAGCATGTCCCGGGTTCGCCCGGGATCCCACGCCAGAATATTAATGAGCAGGCTGTTTCGTGACGTCGATAGCGGGCCGCGTTGCCCGCACGGCAGTGTGGTCTGTATCGGCGCCTTCGATGGCCTGCATCTCGGGCATCGCGCGCTGGTGCGCCACACGGTTTCGCGCGCGCACGCGCTGGGCTTGCCCGCGGTGGCGCTGAGTTTCGAACCGTTGCCGCGTGAGTTCTTCGCCCCCGGCGCGCCGCCGCCGCGGCTGCTGTTGCCGCGCGCCAAGGCCGAGGGCCTGTTGGCGCTGGATGCCGACCAGGTCGGCCTGCTGCGTTTCAACAAACGGTTGAGCAGCCTGAGCGCGGAAGAATTCGTCGAGCGCGTGCTGGTCCGGCGACTGGCCGCGCGCGAAGTCTGGGTCGGCCCGGAGTTCCGTTTCGGCAAGGCGCGCGGCGGCGATATCGCGCTGCTGCGGCGCATGGGCGAAAGCGCCGGCTTCAGCGCGCACGAAATCGAACCGGTGCACCTGGACGGCGAGCGCGTGTCCAGCACCCGCATTCGCGAAACCATCCTGGCCGGCGATTTCACCGCCGCGGCGCGGCTGCTCGGCCGCCCGTACGCGATCGGCGGCCACGTCGTGCACGGCAAGCAGCTCGGCCGCACCCTGGGCTTTCCGACCGCCAACCTGCGTTTCGGCGGCAGGACTCCGGCCTTGTCCGGCATCTACGCCACCTGGGTGCACGGCGTCGGCGATCGGCCCTGGCCGTCGGTGTCGAGCCTGGGCACGCGGCCGACCGTGGCCGGGGTGGAGCCGCTGCTGGAAGCGCATCTGTTCGATTTCGACGGCGACCTGTACGGTCGCAGGATCGAGGTCGAATTCGTCGCCCACCTGCGCGCCGAGCTCAAGTTCCCCGACCTGGCCTCGCTGACCACGCAGATGCACCGCGACGCCGCGCAAGCGCGCGAGCTGCTGCACCTCGATGCGCAGCGCCGGCCGCCGTACGCATCGCCTGTTTCGCAACACGACCCTCGACGTGCGTCTACGTCGCCAGCTCAAGCCGCAAGCGCGGCCGAGAAAACTGCCTGAGACCCGCTGTGACCAACGACCCGAGCCAATCCGCCCCCGGCAATCCGTACAAGGCCACCTTGTTGCTGCCGGAGACCGACTTCCCGATGCGCGGCGATCTGCCCAAGCGCGAGCCGGAAACCCTGGCGCGCTGGGAGAGCGAAGGTCTGTATCAGCGAATTCGCGAAAAGACCGGCGGCCGCGAGCGCAGCTTCGTCCTGCACGACGGCCCGCCGTACGCGAACGGCGAGATCCACGTCGGCCACGCGGTCAACAAGGTGCTCAAGGACATCGTGGTCAAGTCCAAGCTGCTGGCCGGCTTCGACGCGCCCTACGTGCCGGGCTGGGATTGCCACGGCCTGCCGATCGAGCACAAGGTCGAGAAGGAATTCGGCAAGGTCGGCGACAAGCTCGACGCCGCCGCGTTCCGCGCCAAGTGCCGCGAATACGCCACCACCCAGATCGACCTGCAGCGCCGCGGCTTCAAGCGCCTGGGCGTGACCGGCGATTGGGACAACCCGTACCGCACCATGGATTTCCGCTACGAGGCGGACATCATGCGTTCGCTGGCGAAGATCGTCGAACGCGGCCATCTGCTGCGCGGCTCCAAGCCGGTGCACTGGTGCTTCGACTGCGGCTCGGCGCTGGCCGAGGCGGAGATCGAATACCAGGACAAGGAATCCACCCAGATCGATGTCGGCTACGTCGCCAAGCACGCGCGCTCGCTCGCGGCGCTGTTCGGCGCGGCGATCGACGACGACACTCTGATCGCGGTGCCGATCTGGACCACCACGCCGTGGACGCTGCCGGCCAGCCTGTCGGTCACCGTCGGCCCGGAGCTCGACTACGTGCTGGTAGACGGCCCGCAGCGCGCCGACGGAGGCCGCCGCTTGCTGGTGCTGGCCGAGGCGCTCGCGGCCAAGGCGCTCAAGCGCTACGGCATCGAAGACGTGGTCGTGCACGGCCGCGCGCGTGGCGTCGAACTCGAAGGCCAGCGCCTGCAGCATCCGTTTTACGCCGAGCGCGAACTGCCGGTGCTGGTGGACAGCTACGTGTCGGCCGAAGACGGTACCGGCATCGTCCACAACGCGCCCGGTCACGGCCAGGAAGACTATGCGGTCGCGCTGAAGTACGGCCTGCTGGATCACTACACGCCGGCGCAGTTCAATCCGGTCGATGGGCGCGGCCTGTATCTGCCGTCGACGCCGCCGGCCGATCAGCACGCGCTGGCCGGCGTGCATATCTTCAAGGTCGATCCGATCATCCTGGAAGTGCTCAAGGCGCACGACGTGCTGTTGGCGTCGGGCCGGCTCAAGCACAGCTATCCGCACTGCTGGCGCCACAAGACGCCGGTGGTGTTCCGCGCCACGCCGCAGTGGTTCATCTCGATGGATCAGGCCGGGCTGCGCCGCGACGCGCTCGACGCGATCGGCGGCGTGTCGTGGGTACCGGGCTGGGGCGAGGCGCGCATCTACAACATGATCGAGGGCCGTCCGGACTGGACGATCTCGCGCCAGCGCTACTGGGGCGTGCCGATCGCGCTGTTCTTCGATCGCGAAAGCGGCCAGCCGCATCCGCGCACGGTCGAGATCATGCGCCAGGTCGCCGACGCGGTCGAACGCGAGGGTGCCGACGCCTGGTATGCGATGACCGCCGAACAATTGCTGGGCGATGAAGCCGGCAACTACGAGAAGGTCAACGACATTCTGGATGTCTGGTTCGACTCGGGCACCAGCCACGAGTGCGTGCTCGCGCAGCGTCCGCAGGACGGCCTGCGCAAGCCGGCCGATCTGTACCTGGAAGGCTCCGACCAGCATCGCGGCTGGTTCCACAGCGCGCTGCTCAGCGGCGTGGCGATGGACGGCGCGGCGCCGTACCGACAAGTGCTGACCCACGGCTTCACCGTGGACGAGCACGGCAAGAAGATGTCCAAGTCGATGTTCAACGCGCTCGCGCCGGAGAAGGTCACCGACACCCTGGGCGCGGACGTGCTGCGCCTGTGGGTGGCATCGACCGAGTTCCGCAACGAGATGACGGTCTCCGACAAGATCCTCAAGCAGAACGCCGATGTCTATCGCCGCATCCGCAACACCGCGCGCTTCCTGCTGGGCAATCTGAGCGGGTTCGATCCCACCCGCGATCTGGTCGGCCTGGACGAGATGGTCGCGCTGGATCGCTGGATCGTGCATCGCGCCGCCGAGCTGCAGGACCGCATCGCCTCGGCCTACGAGCGTTACGACTTCGCCGAAATCGTGCAGGCGCTGTCGAATTTCTGCAGCGTCGATCTGGGTTCGCTGTACCTGGACGTGACCAAGGACCGCCTGTACACGATGCAGGAAAACTCGCGCGGCCGGCGTTCGGCGCAGAGCGCGATGTACCGCATCGCGGAAGGCTTCGTGCGCTGGATCGCGCCGATCCTGGCGTTCACCGCCGACGAAATGTGGCGCCACCTGCCGGCCAACACCGAGCACGGCCCGCGCGAAGACAACGTGCTGTTCACCACCTGGTACGACGGTCTGGCCTTGTTGCCGGCCGACGCGGTGTTGTCCGATGAAGACTTCAAGCGCCTGCTCGGCCTGCGCGACAGCGTCGCCAAGACCCTGGAGCCGATGCGCGCCGCCGGCCAGATCGGCGCCGCGCTGGAAGCGGAGATCTCGCTGCGCTGCGGCGTCGCCGATCAGAACTGGCTGGCGCCGCTGGCCGATGAGCTGCGCTTCTTGTTCATCAGCGGCGATGTGGAAGTGATCGCCGACGACGACATCAAGGACATCGCCGTGCTCGCCGCGCGCACCGGCAAGACCAAGTGCGTGCGCTGCTGGCATTACCGCGCCGATGTCGGCGTGGACGAGCAGCATCCGGACCTGTGCGGCCGTTGCGTGAGCAATGTCGCAGGCCCGGGCGAGGACCGTCACTGGTTCTGAGTTGCGCGCACCCGCGCGCGGCGTTAAGGCCGCGCGCGTTCCGGTTCCATTCTTTTCTTCGCAGACCCCAGGCCCGATGATCGATACCGCAAGCAAACCCGGCAAGAACGCGCTCGTATGGCTGATCGTCTCGGTCGTGGTGATCGTGCTCGACCAGCTCAGCAAGGCCTGGGTGCTGGCATCGCTCCCCGAGTACACGCCGGTGCCGGTGATCGACGGCTTCTGGAACTGGTATCGCAGCTACAACACCGGCGCGGCCTTCAGCTTCCTCAGCGACGCCGGCGGCTGGCAGAAGTATTTCTTCATGGTCCTGGCGGTGGCGATCAGCGGCCTGCTGGCGCGCTGGCTGGCACGGACCGAGCGCGGCGACTGGAAATCGGCGTTGCCCTTCGCCCTGGTGATAGGCGGCGCCATCGGCAACGTGATCGACCGCATGCTGCACGGCCACGTGGTCGATTTCATCCAGTGGTACGTGGGCGATTACCACTGGCCTTCGTTCAACATCGCCGACTCGGCGATCGTCGCCGGCGCGATCGGCATCGCCATCTACGGCCTGTTCCCGAGCCGCGCCGACGCCAAGCGGCGGGCGGGCGAGGGCAAGGCCTGAGCGGCTGCGCCCGGCTCGTCCGGGCCTGAACGATCCGGGCCGCGACGGCGCACAGGTCCAGCGCGCAGCGCCGGGTCTCGGCCGCTGCGGCCCCTTCGCAGCCTCCAGCCCGTCGCGCCGCCCGTGTACGGCCTGCATCACGGCCGCTTTTCCGCCACAGGAGTACAATCGCGTTCCATGGACGTCCTGCTAGCCAACCCCCGCGGCTTCTGCGCCGGCGTCGATCGCGCGATTGAAATCGTCAAGCGCGCCATCGAAACCCTCGGTGCGCCGATCTACGTGCGCCATGAAGTCGTGCACAACCGTTTCGTCGTCGATGACCTCAAGCATCGCGGCGCGATCTTCGTGGAAGAACTCGACGAAGTCCCCGACGGCGCGACCGTGATCTTCAGCGCCCACGGCGTGTCCAAGGCCGTGCGCGAAGAAGCCGAACGACGCCAGCTCAAGGTGTTCGACGCGACCTGTCCGCTGGTCACCAAGGTGCACCTGGAAGTTTCGCGCCACTGCCGCGCCGGCCGCGATGTGATCCTGATCGGCCACGCCGGCCATCCGGAAGTCGAAGGCACCATGGGCCAGTGGCGGCGCGAAGCCGGCCTGGGCCGGATCTACCTGGTCGAGGACGCGGAAGACGTCGCGCGCCTGCAGGTCGATCAGCCGGAAAACCTCGCTTACACCACGCAGACCACTTTGTCCGTGGACGACACCCGCAGCGTGATCGAAGCGCTGCGTGGCAAGTACCCTGCGATCCAGGGCCCGCGTCACGACGACATCTGCTATGCCACGCAAAATCGCCAGGACGCGGTGCGCGAACTGGCGGCCAAATGCGATCTGGTCCTGGTGGTCGGCTCGATCAACAGCTCCAACTCCAACCGCCTGCGCGAGCTGTCCGAGCGCGAAGGCGTGCAGGCCTACCTGATCGACGGCGCGGTCGAAATCGATCCGCAGTGGGTGGTGGGACGCAAGCGCATCGGTGTCACCGCCGGCGCATCGGCGCCGGAAGTGCTGGTGCGCGGAGTGATCGAGCGCCTGCGCGAACTCGGCGCGCAGCACGTCGGCGAACTCGACGGCGAGCCGGAAAACATGGTGTTCGCGCTGCCGAAAGAACTGCGCCTGCAACTGGTCGGCTAAAGGCTTCGCGCGTCGGCCGGGCCAGCCCCTGCCGACGCGACTTCACACGTATTCGTATCGCGCCTGCGCCGCCGCGCGGCGGCCGCGCAGCATCCAGCGGAACAGCGGACCGGTCAGCACCGTCGATAGCACCGCCAGCGTCACCAGCGCGGCGAAGGCGTGTTCCGACAACAGGCCTTTGTCGCGCAGGATCGTCGCCGCGACGATTTCCATCAGCCCCTTGCACTGCAGCAGCGCGCCGACGGCCAGGGCCTCACGCCGCGGCAGGCGGGCGATCGGCGGGCACATCAGCAACGCCGCCAGCTTGGCCGCGACCGACACCAGCAGCAGCGCCAGCGCCGCTTGCAGCGAGGCCCAGCCCAGCACGTCGCCATCGATGCGCAGGCCGCTGTGACCGAAGAACAGCGGCGCCAGGCCGATCAGCGCATAGCCGCCCAGGCGTTCCAGCGGCAATTGCCGCGCCCAGCTCGGCGCCAGCACCGCGCCGGCGAAATACGCGCCCAGCAAGGCGTGCAGGCCCAGTTGCGAACTCGCCCACGCGCCGGCGGCCAGATACAGCGGCAGCGCCAGCCACACCGCCGCGCGCGGCGGCGAGGGATAGCGGCGATGCAGCCACGCGCCCAGCGTCGCCAGCGCGATCATGGTCGCCACCGCCAAGGCATCCAGCCCGCCCCAGCCGCTCAGGCCGGTGCCTTCGGCGAGGAACAGCAGCACCGCCAGCCCGATCCACAGCACCGCGTCGTCCACCACCGCGATCGCCAGCGCGACCTGGGTCAGCGGCCGATGCAGCGGCCCGAGCTCGCGCACGATCCCGATCAGCACCGGCAGCGCGCTGACCGCCACGCACAGCCCGATCGCGACCGCGCCCAGCCAGCCGCCGCCGCGCGGCGCGGTCCAGCCGGGCAGTTGGTTGAAATAGCCGTAGGCGGCGAGGGTGCCCACCGCGAACGGCAGGACCAGGGCCAACCCGGCGCTGAGGGCGAAACGCGAGACCGACCGTCGCGCCCGCACCGGCCCCGCGGCCGGCGTGGGCGCCGCCGGCGTCGCCTCGGCCTCCGGCTGCGGCCGGTAGTGACTTTGCCGCGTCTCCAGCCCCGCGCTGAACGCCAGCGCCAGCACGCCGACCCAGCCGAGCTTGTCGCCGATGGCCGACGGCACGCCCAGCTCCGGCGGCAGCCAGCCGCTGGCGGCCAACACCAGCCCGATCACGATCGGCAGCACCGCCAGCGGCACCGAGCGGCCGAGCAGGCGCCACAGCCCCCAGGACAGGAGAACGAAGATCAGCGCATCGGCGCAGGCGGCGAGGATGGGGTGCATGAGGCGGATGATATCGCCGTCATGCTGCGCGCAGGGCGCAAGAGCGGCCTTGCGGGCCCTCGCGGAGACTATGCGCAGAAGACGCGGATCGTAGCTGCGCGGCGTCGGCGGAGGCCGCCGCCGCTGTCCAGTACAAGTCTGAATTGACCGCCCGGGGGCCGGCCGCCTAGAATTGCGATCCTTCGCCGGAATAGCTCAGTTGGTAGAGCGGCGCATTCGTAATGCGTAGGTCGTAGGTTCGATTCCTATTTCCGGCACCACGTAATCCCGAGAAGAAAACAACCGCCCGGCCAACGATCCAACGGCCGGCACCTTCCCGGAAAAAGAAAGCCCCGCCACCCGCGGGGCTTTTTCTTTAAGGGCCTAACAGCCCGCGCGCCGGCCCAACGGCCAGCACCTTCCCGGAAAAGAAAACCCCGCCAGCCGCGAGGTTTTTTCTCTAAGCCCCCGACGCCGGACCAATGGAAAGCCCTGCTACCCACGGGGCTCTCTTTTAGCCGTTACGCACAGCGGTCTCAATCGCCCGAGCGCTGATCCAACTGACAGCCCGGCCCAGCCAAAAAAGCCACGCGGACATCACCTCAATCCCGCCTTTTTTGTTTCAGCCACTGAGCAACCAGCGCGCCACCCGGCACCGCCCGCGACCCACAAGAAATAATACGGTCCAACCCGGCGACGGAAGCTCTATGATCCGCGCAGAACAGTCGCATGGAGCGGTATTTACCGCGGCGCGATACACGGTCGAAACATACCGAGCGGCAGCACTTCTCGAGGGAGCGAAGATGAGAGCGAAGCGATATTCCAAGGTATTTGGTGCTGTGACGTTGCTTTGCCTCGCAGGTGCGCATGCCGCGCCCGCGCAATCGCCGCCGTCTCGCTACTCGCTTGAGATTGCAAGGGCTTACGTCAGCATCTTCGAGTACCCGACGTCGTGGAGAGCCACGGAAGTTGGCGATATCAATGGGGACGGTCGCGCGGACATCGCCTCTCTCGTCCTTAATGGTTTTGGCCCGATCAGGTTTGACGCCGAGGTGACTCGGCAAAATTCCGACGGCACTAGCGAGTATCTGCGCGCGCCTGTGCCCACGCTGGCAGCGTCATTCCTCGGCACCGGCATGGCCGATGTAAATCACGACGGCCGGCAGGACCTGGTGATCACCTCGAAGAAATCGTTCGACATCCTGCTATACGGCAGCGACGCTATGCCGGCCGTCAGCACCTACACACCAACTGCGGGCTTGACCGCCGACGTTCCCGCTCGCCTGATCGACGTCGATGGCGACGGCACGATGGACATCGTGACTCACTACAGCGCGGCCGGCAGCGACCAGCCAGCCACGCCGGGCAGCCGCTTGATCGTGTTCAAGGGCGACGGGCAGGGTGGGGTCGCGGAAGAAATCGCCCTGGTGACCGGCGCGGTGAATGCCGGCGACGTACAAAAAGCCCGCTCGATGGCCGGAGGCGATTTCAATCACGACGGTCTGCCCGATCTGGCGATCCGTTTCGACGAATTCGATGCCGCCGGCCAATCGTGGTCGTATCCGGTCAAGGTATTTCTCAACGATGGCGTCGGCGGTTTCCAGGCGCCGTATGCGATCGACAGCAGCGCCCCAGTCCTGTATCTGGCCGCCGGCGATCTCAACGGCGATGGCCGCGACGATCTGGCCGCCACCGGTACGCTGTCGCCGCCCGACAGCAAGATTCACGTATTCCTGCAGAGCGAAGACGGAGTGCTGGGCTCGGATGTTGTCTATCCGGTTGCGGCGCCAGCTGAGGATCTGGAGATTGCCGATCTGGATCGTGACGGGCGGCAGGATCTGTTGGTCGGTGTCACCTCCACACGAAGCATCGGTTTTTACCTGCAGCGCGAGGGCGAATTGGCTGATCCGGTGTATCTCAAGCTCCAGAACCCGTTAGCTTCCGCGTGGTTCAGCGCTTCCAGTATGGCCATAGGCGATCTCAACGGCGACGGCTGCACCGACGTGACTGTCGCCGGCGGAGCCGGATTTTGGGCCCTGCACGGGAAGGGCTGCGTACCGCCGTCCTCCAGCGACATCAACGACGACCGTAAATCCGACCTGCTATGGCGCGACGACGCCCGCGAGAATCTGGCGATCTGGCGCATGGACGGCGGCGATGTCGTCGAAGGCATCGGCCATGCGGTGGGGGCGGATTGGAGGGTTCTGGCGACCGGCGATTTCCAGGGCGAT
Organism: Lysobacter sp. TAB13; assembly: GCF_052113885.1. Taxonomy (NCBI): domain Bacteria; kingdom Pseudomonadati; phylum Pseudomonadota; class Gammaproteobacteria; order Lysobacterales; family Lysobacteraceae; genus Lysobacter; species Lysobacter sp. TAB13. The sequence continues at coordinate 94,857 of NZ_JBFRDR010000013.1, forward strand.
CGCAAGCTCGATGTAATCTGGACCAACGGCGCGCAGATGCAGTTGTGGGAAGGCGACGGCAAGGGCGGTTTCGTCGGCACCCAGATGCGCGACTATCCGAGCGGCTGGCGCGTGGTGGCGGCGGGCGACGTCAACGGCGACGGCAAGGCCGATCTGCTGTGGCGCGACGAGGCCAACATCTCGGTCGCGCTGTGGGTGATGCAGGGCGCGCAGGTGATCGACAGCGCCGGGTACTCGACCGGCCCGCAGTGGTGGGTCGCCGGCAGCGGCGATTTCAACGGCGACGGCCGACTAGATGTGGTTTGGACCGACGGCGTGCAGATGCAGTTGTGGAAGGCCGGCACGGGCCTGGCCTTCGACGGCGAGACGATGCGGGACTATCCGCAAGGTTGGGAGCTGGCCGCGACCGGCGACGTCGACGGCGACGGCAAGGCCGATCTGATGTGGCGTTATCCGGTGTCGGGCCATTTCGCGATATGGCATATGGACGGCGGCGCATACGTATCCAGCGAGGGTTACCTGCCCGGCGTGGATTGGCGCGTGGCGCAGACCGGTGATTTCACCGGCGACGGACGCACCGATATCGTCTGGACCAACGGCAGCGCGATGCAGTTGTGGCAATCGCAGGGCGCGAGTTTCATCGGCGTGCCGATGCCGGACTATCCGAGCGGCTGGTCCGTCGTGCGGCGCTGAGATCGGCGCACGGATCGGCGGGCACGTGCCGCCGGTCCGATTTGCACGGGTGAATTCTGCTAAGAAAGACGGCGTTGTATGGGTTGCTTACTGCCCCAGCGCCGGCCTGAAACCGGCCTCGGCTGGCGTCGTCTCTGACAGTTCACAGATGTGAGACCGAGGAGGAACCATGAAACGCACGTGGACCATCATCGGCGTCGCCGATGTCGCTCGCAGCTTCGGTTGGTATCAGTCGTTGTTCGGCCAGGCGCTCACCGCTCCGGCGCACGATTACTTCGGGCAGATCCTGGACACGGACGGGACGGTGTTGATCTGCCTGCATCGATGGGGCGATCACGAACACCCGCCCTTGGCCAGCCCCGAGCGCGCCGAACCCGGTAACGGGCTCATCTTGTTTTTCCGCGTGGACGATTTCGAGCCGGCGCTGCTCAGGGCGCGGTCGCTCGCGTCCAAGCTGGAAGAAGAGCCGCATTTAAATCCCAGCACCGGAACGCAGGAGTTCGCGCTTCGCGATCCGGACGGGTACTACGTGATGGTCAGCGCGCTTGCCCAGGGCTGAGCGCTTGTTCAAGCCGAAGCGGCTTGATTGCCTGCGCATCTGAGATTTCGAACGACGTTATGGCCGGTGCAAGACGCCAGGTCCGTTATGTTCAATCGGTTCACGGCCTAAAAGGGAAGCGCTCATGAACGGCGAGATCAAGGATTGGGCAGGTCGTTACAAGGAAATCGGCTTCGACGCCAAGCTCAAGCACTTTTCCGAAGAAGTGTTCCGGATCGTCGAGTGGACCACCCTGGTCGCCGCCGTGGGTTATGTCGGCGCGAAGTTCAGCAGCGGCTTGTTGACGTATGCGTCGTATGCACTGGCCGTGTTGCTCTCGATCTACATCGGCAACCGATCCGTCTACATCGTGGCCGGATTGCAGGGCGCCGTGCCTGGCGCGCGCACCGGATGGGGATGGCGCGTGCTTCTGGCCGCACCGATCACCTTCGGTTCCATCTGGCTGATCATGTATGTGATCGGTTATCTGGTTAAAGCGCAGGTCGGCTAGATATTCGCGGCGAATACGAAATCGCCCCGACTGGTGGGGCGTGACTCGGCCAACCAGATCTCCCGAATGCCCGTTACTCCGATCCGCTGCGTGTTCATCCAGCGGTTCAGCTCGGATAACAGGCTGGCGATCATCGGTCCGCTATCGTCCGGCGAGCCGACGCGTCCGAGCGCGTTCATATCGGCGACGTGCTTGTTGAATTCGTCCGTGTCCCGCACCCCGCCGCCGAGAAGGTCGGTTTCGATGTCGCCCGATACTACCGAAACGCGCCGCCAAGGCTCCCACCGCCCCAATCGCAGCCAATGCGACCGCCTTCATACAAACTTTGCCTAACCCGGCGCTTGTCATCGGCGTGCATAGAAGGTGAACCCAAACTACGCGGCGGCGGCGTCTTCACCAATTCGCCATTCCTTTTTCACTATTTTTTATCAGGCCGATCGACACCATGCGCCGGCTTGCGGATCAACAGCAAAGGCAGTGACGAAAATGCGCGTAGACGTATTCGTGGTGGGCGAGGATGAGGGGTTCGTGGTGGCGCCTGCCGACAGTTGGCTGCCCCTGGACGAGATGAAGGCGCTGGGCGCATTGCGTTTCGGCTGGACCATCGATACCGCGATGGCCATGCCGAAGCTGGACTGGCACGCGATCGCGAACGATATCGATGCGCGCGGCTACAGCATCGTCGCGGCGAACGACGTCGGCGGCTTGCTGGCGCGGCCGCAGCAGCATCTGTATGCGATCTATCCCGAGCAGCACCGTCCGGACCGGCCGATGGCGGCCTGATGCCGACGCGCGGATGAATCCGTTGGCCGGGGGTAAACGCCGGCCAGCGCGGTGACCGGGCCCAGACGGCTTCGTGCCGACTTGCGTCGGGATGGCCGGGCCCCAGTCCGGCGGCAGACGCGGCGTAAGCCGCGATGGCGATCTCGGCCTGCACCGCAGGCGTGTTTCGCGGTCGCGGCTTACGCGGCGCCTGCCGACCCGCCGGCACCGCGCGGCGCAATGTAGGACTTTGCCGCGACAGCGCCGCCACGTCTCGCACGATGCGACCGGCAGCCGCTACAGTGCGGTTCCGCTCCATCGCAGTGCCGCCCGCCGTGTCCAATCTTTCCAAACCGCCCGCCAAATCCGCTGCCACCAAGGCCCGCACCGCCTACGTGTGCTCCGAGTGCGGCGCCGACTACAGCAAGTGGCAGGGCCAGTGCGGCGAATGCGGCGCCTGGAACACGCTCAGCGAATTCGTGGTCGAACCGGCGGCCAAGGCCGGCGCCGGCGGGGTCGCCGCCAGCCGCCGCAGCAGTTGGGCCGGCCGCGCCGACGCGCCCGCGGTCACCGCGCTCAAGGACGTCAGCCACAGCGAGGAATCGCGGGTCAGCACCGGCATCGGCGAGTTCGACCGGGTGCTCGGCGGCGGTCTGGTGCACGGTGCGGTGGTGCTGGTCGGCGGCGATCCGGGCATCGGCAAATCCACCTTGCTGCTGCAGGCGATCACGCGCATGGCCCAGACCCTGCCGGGCCTGTACGTCACCGGCGAGGAATCGCTGTCGCAGGTCGCCGGCCGCGCCTCGCGCCTGGGCTTGCCGCTGGACGGCGTGCACGCGCTGGCCGAGACCGGGGTCGAGCGCATTCTCGAACACGCATCCAGGATGAAGCCGGCGCTGATCGTCGCCGACTCGGTGCAGACCCTGTGGACGGAACAACTCGCCGCCGCGCCCGGTTCGGTCAGCCAGGTGCGCGAAAGCGCCGCGCGCCTGGTGCGTTACGCCAAGGAGACCGGCACCGCGGTGTTCCTGGTCGGCCACGTCACCAAGGAGGGCGGCATCGCCGGCCCGCGCGTGCTCGAGCACATGGTCGATGCGGTGCTGTATTTCGAAGGCGAGAGCGGCAGCCGCTTCCGCGTGCTGCGCGCGTTCAAGAACCGCTTCGGCGCGGTCAACGAGCTCGGCGTGTTCGCGATGAGCGACAAAGGCCTGCGCGAGGTGCCCAATCCGTCCGCGATCTTCCTCTCCGGCAGCCGCAGCCCGCAGCCGGGCAGCTGCGTGATGGTGACCCGCGAAGGCACCCGCCCGCTGCTGGTGGAAGTGCAGGCGCTGGTCGATGCCTCGCCGCTGTCCAACCCGCGCCGGGTGGCGGTCGGCATGGAACAGAACCGCCTGGCGATGCTGCTGGCCGTGCTGCATCGGCACGGCGGCATCGTGGTCGGCGACCAGGACGTGTTCGTCAACGTGGTCGGCGGCATCCGCGTGCAGGAAACCGCGGTCGATCTGCCGCTGCTGCTGGCGGTGCTGTCGTCGCTGCGCGACCAGCCGCTGGCCGAGCAGACCGTGGCCTTCGGCGAGGTCGGCCTGTCCGGCGAGATCCGCCCGGTGCCCAACGGCGAAGACCGTTTGAAAGAAGCCGCGACGCACGGCTTCAAGCGCGCCATCGTGCCCAAGGGCAACGCCCCGCGCGGCGGCCGTATCGGCGAGATGGAAGTGATCGCGGTCGAGCGGCTGTCCGAGGCGCTGGACGCGGCCTAGTCGGTGGCGGAGCCGGCGTATCGCCCAGCGCGCGGGTAGCCGTCTGCCTGCCTGATGAGAACCGCGGCATGCGGAGATGCGGACCGCCAAGTCCCGCGGCCGCGTTCGCAGTTTCAGCGAAGCCCGCGGCGATACTGATATGGCGACACGATCGTCGCGACCGCATTCATCAGAAAGGACGCAAGCATGAACTCACGTATCAGTCTCTGGGCCGCGCTCATGGTCATCGCCGGCGCGGCGCAGGCGCAATCTCCCGTGGTCCTGGAATGGACTTCGCCGCGCCTGGAGGGCTCCGCCGGCCACCCCAACGGGTCGTGCAGCTGCAGTCCCATCGAAAAGAACGCCATGGCCACCGACGCCGCCGGCAATGCCTACGTCGCCGGATACCGCAATGTCGGCCCGGCCACGGTCTGGACGGTCAGCAAGATCGATCCTTCCGGCGCGGTGGTGTGGCAGGTGAGCAATCCCGGTCCGGAGCGGCGTTTCGACTACGCCTATGCCGTGGCCGTCGATCCGAACGGCAATCCGGTGGTGACCGGCTCGTCCTATGTGCCCAGCGGTACCAGCTATCTCACCATCAAGTTCTCCGCCGCCGACGGCAGCCAGTTGTGGGAACGGCGCTATAGCGGCGTGGAAGGCGGCAGTGTCGCGACCGCCATCGCCATCGATGCCGCCGGCGACGTGGTCGTCGCCGGCAGTTCGCAAAAGCGCAGGGAAATCGGCACCGCCTATGCCACGGTCAAGTATCGCGGCAGCGACGGCGAGCAGTTGTGGGCCAGCCGCTACTCGCGCGTGACCAACGAAGGCGACCGGGTCGGCAGCCTGGCCCTGGACCGCGGCGGCAACGTGTTCGTCACCGGCGCGTCGGGCAGTTCGCAGTTCAGCAAGTTCGCTACGGTCAAATACGACGGCGCCACCGGCGCTCAGCAGTGGGTGGCGCTGTACGGGCCGCAGACCTGGACGCCGCAGGCGCATGCCGCGCTCGGCATYGCCGTCGACAGCCATGGCGATCCGGTGGTGGTCGGACAATCGTTCGGCCTGTTCGAGGATTTCGCCACGATCAAGTACGACGGCGCCACCGGCGATCCGCGTTGGGTCGCGCGTTTCGACGGTGCGGTGCGCGCCGACCTGGCCAAGGCGGTGGCCATCGACGGCAACGATGATGTCTACGTCACCGGCGCCTCGGTCGGCGGGCCCGGCTCGACCTGGAACATGGCCACCCTGAAGTACGCCGGCGCCTCCGGCAGCGAGTTGTGGCGGGCGATCGGCGAATCGCCGTGGGCCCGCAACGAAAGCGCCTACGCAATCCTCGTCGATGCGAGCGGCGTGCAAGTGGCGGGCTGGGCGACCGACACCGACGGCAAGTACCACCCCTACGCGATCGGCTATTCGGCCGCGACCGGAGCGCAGTTGTGGTCCTCGACCTTCGACCAGCCGCCGGCGACGGACACGGCGACGATCGCATTGAAGCCGGCGGGCAACGGCGCCTATTACCTCGGCGTCGAGAATTACTACGCGCGCGATGCGCATTTCCTCAAGCGTTTCCGGTTGACGCCGTAACCCGGCGGCCGAGCCTGGTTTCGCGCCAGCGGGCGGTTTCGCCCGCTGGCGGTTCGTGGCGGCGTGGCCGGATCGGCGCCGTGCGCGGGCGAATGCATGGATTCGAAAGCCAGCCGCGATAGCTTCAAGAGCGCCACGTTGCGCACGGGCAATGGCCATGCGTTTGGCCCCATCGATGAGACGAAAGCGCTCTTGACCGAACGCTTATCCGCGACGTCGGTCACGGCCCGGGCGGTATAATTTTTCCGGGCATAACAGCCCACTCTTACCTACAAGGATGCAAGCAATGCAGCGACGTCATTTTATCGGGGCGCTTCCTGTCGCCCTGGCCGCCACCGCCGTTCCGGCCGCGCTGGCCAATCCGCCCGCGACGCCGGTCTATAAGACTTCGGTCAACGCCATCGACTTCGGCGTGGTCGCCGACGGCGGTGCGGTCAACGGCACCGACAACACCGCGGCGATGACCCAGGCGATCAACTACTGCATTGAGCACGAACTCGAGCTGATCCTGCCGGCCGGCGATATCGATCTGCGCGGCGGCCTGGTGATCGCGCCGATCAACGGCGGCGATGCGCTCAAGATCAGCGGCGTCGACGCCGGCTCGCAGGGCACCCGTCTTTGGATCAAGGCCGACGCGCCGGCGTTCACCATCAAGACGCAGTGCACGCTGGAGAACTTCGGCATCATGGGCGATGCCGTCGCGGTGGGCGGTCGGGGACAGCAGGATGGCGTGCTGTTGTATGGAGTCAATCTCAGGCTGGCGCCGACGCCCGAGGAACCGAACAGGATTGTGAACGACGGCGTCGGTAACGTTTACCTGCGCAACATCGTGTTCGACGGCTGCCAGAACAGCATCCACCTGTTCGGCGTCGTGTTTTATTCCTACTTCGAGAACATTCGCTGGTTCTCGTGCGTGAACGCGCACGTGAACGGCGCGGGCGATCCGGCGCGGGACAAGCCGGGCTACGCGGTGGCGTTCCTGCAATGCCAGATGAGTCCGCCGTCCGGAAAGTACGGCTTCTATCTGGAGAACGCCGGCTCGGTGGTGCTTTCCGATTGCGCGCTCTCACCGGCCAAGCTGTCGGAGCAGTGCTTCCGCCTGGTGTCCAATGCGAGCCTGTCGGGTATCCATCAGATCGACAACACCGTCTTCGAAGGCTCGGTCAAGGAAGCGCTGCGCATCGACGGGTTGGGCACGCCGTGCCGGTTCATGTTCTTTTCCAACTGCTATTTCAACCAGTCCGGCGCCGCCGCCGATGCGATCACGCTGGTCAACGCCGAACACATATATTTCTCCAACTGCTACATCTCCGGCACCAATGCGGGCGTCACCTTCCAGGGCCGGGCGAAGAAAATCAGCCTGACCAACTGCGAGTTCCAGATCGGGGGCGCGGTACCGGTGATCCGCACGCTTCCCGGCTCGGCCGTGCATGGCCTGGACATCGTCGCGCCCAATTACGACGGCGCGCAGCGGTTTCTTGAACTGGGCAACGCGGCGGTCGGCGAGATCTCGCGCATCCACGTGTCCGGTGGCGTGCTGGGCGTGAATCCCTCGCCGGTGAATTGTCAGTCGCAAGACGCCAGCAAGGTCATGATCCTCAACACCAACAACGCCCAGACGCGCGCCGGCGGCACGGCGAGCTTCAGCGGCGGCACCAGCTTGTTCACGATCGGTCACGGCCTGCTCGGTAAGCCGAGCAAGTTCAGCGTGGTGCCCGGCAATGCGGCCGCGGGCGATGCCGAAATCCGCTGGATCGACGCCGACAGCGGCTTCATCCGTGTCCAGTGCAAGGGCGTGGCCAGCGGCGAAACCCGTTGGGTCTGGAATGCCGAGACCTGAAGCCGACAGTCGGCTTCCCGCGAACACGCTCCCCGGCAAAGGGGGCGTGTTCGCGCGCTGGGTGTCGATACTGCTGCACCCGTTCGTGGTGTTCATCGCCCTGACGATGCTGAGCGCGCGCGCTTTGGCGCCGCGAGGGCTGTGGCCGTCGTTGATCGGGGTGGCGCTGGCGGTGGCGGCGACGGGCGCCTTCGTCGCGCAGAGGCGCCGTGGCGGGCATTGGACGACGGTGGATGCATCCCGATCCAGCGAGCGGCCGTTGCTCTACGCCGTGCTGTTGTTGGTTCTGGCGATCTGTTGGTGGTGGATGCGCGAGCGGGCGCCGGCGCTGGCGCCGGGCATCGTCGCGGTCGCGGCGATGCTGGTCGCGGCGGCGTTGTGCAATCGCTGGATCAAGCTGTCGCTGCACATGGCCAGTCTGACCTTCGCGGCGGTGTCGCTGAGCGTGCTGTCGCCGTCGTGGGCGCTGGCCGGCGCGGTGTTGTTGCCGCTGCTGGGCTGGGCACGCGTGCGCATGGCGCGGCATATGCTGGTGGAAGTGATCGGCGGAACCATGCTCGGCGCGGTCGCGGCGCTGGCGTTGCAGGTGTGGGTGGGCTGAGCCGGCGCGGCCAAGCGACGGCGTCGTCGCAACGAGGTACGCCGCGAGACGCCGCAGCGCACGCGGCAGCGCGAACGCATGGGAACGAGTCGAACCGCCCGGCGGGCCGCTAACCGCCGCCCGCCGATGCGCTTAGGTTCCGAAGCAGCCCGATCAGACCGCCGGCTTGGCCTTGGCCTTGCCGTGGGTGTTGAGCAGCTCGACCAGCTTGGCTTCGTTGTAGCCGCGCATGCTGCTGTCGCCGATGAAGATCACCGGCACGCTGTTGATCTTGAGGCCGTCGGCTTCCTTGCGCGCGACTTCGTCCTTGTCGATCACGCGCTCGACGAAGCTGACGTTCTGCTTCGCCAGCAGCGCCTTGGCCTGCTGGCAGAACGGGCAGGTGGACAAGGTGTAGACGACGACGTCGCCGCCGGTCTTGGCGTAGATCGCCGAGTAATCGCCCTGGGTCACCTCCACGCCGCCGCCACCGCCGCCGCCGCCCATCAGGCCGCTGTGGCGGACCAGGTAACCGGCGCCGACGCCCAGGCCCAGCGCCAGCGCAATCACCGCAATGGTGGTCAGGATCGACTTGAAGTTCATTCCTTGTCCTCAGATAGGTCGTCGGTGTGTCGTGCGCGATCGCTCGCGCCGAGGTGGGTGCGGATCGGCGGCGGCCGCATGCGCCGATCGATGAGCGCTAGGGTTATAACACCGCCGAGGTGCCTCGCCATGGCCGCGGACGGCGGCCGATGTGACCGGCGTTACGGAATTTACGTGCGCTGCGCAGCGGCGCGGTTCGCGACGGCACGCACATCGGCGCAGGGTGCGCCGGGGCGGCACGGATTGCGGCGAATTCGTTGCGCCGCCGCACGACTTTGCGCGTCACCCGGGCCGGCGAAGCGGGGAGCGCGTGCGCTCCCCGGCCGTGTCCGCCTCAGGGAATCTGGCAGCCGCAGGCGCGGCCGCAAGCGTTGTAGTTGATCAGGCACACCGAGGCCGGCGTGCCGGCGGCGCGGCAGGCCACGCGTTGGGCGAAGCAGCTTTGCCAGCACTCCTCGCAGGTCGCGGCGAACGCGCTGAGCGAAAACGCCACGCCGAAACAGAACGCGCACATCGCCAGCATCCGGTGGTTCTTGCGCTTGAACATCGACTTCTCCTTGGTCGGTATCGACAACGCTCGGCATGAGCGCGATGGCCGCGCGCCGCGCCGCCGCCGATGCGCGGCACCGACGGCGAGCGCGTTCGTTCGACGCAGGCGCGCGGCCGAGGGCGGCCGTCGCCGCGACGTGTGCGCGACGGCTTCGGACAACGCAATACCCGCGAGCCAACGGACACGAAATCGCCGCCTTCCGATCAGGCGTGCAAGGAACAGCGATACCCGTCGAAAAATCGAAACCCCGCTGCGGTGCAGCAGGAATCTGTGATCTCCGCTCATGTTTATGAACACGTGTTGGCACACATTCGATCCTTCGTCGTGACGAAGGAGCGTGCGATGTCGCTGCGGATCTTGTTCCTGTGCACCGCATACAACGGACTGGCGCAGCGCGCCTGGGCCGAGTTGACCGATCTGGGCCATCAGGTATCGGTACAGATCGCATCCGATCCCGACACGATGCGCGCCGCCGTCGCCCGCGAGCGGCCGCAGCTGATCGTCGCGCCGATGCTCAAGACGGCGATTCCGGAAGACGTGTGGCGCCGCCACACCTGCCTGATCGTGCATCCGGGCATCGTCGGCGATCGCGGCCCGTCCTCGCTGGACTGGGCGATCCTGGAAGGCGAGCACGACTGGGGCGTCACCGTGCTGCAGGCGGCGGCCGAGATGGACGCCGGCGACATCTGGGCCAGCGCCGGTTTCGCCATGCGCGGCGCGTCCAAGAGCCAGCTGTACCGGCACGAAGTCACCGACGCGGCCAGCCGCGCGCTGTTGCAGGCGGTGGAGCGTTTCGAAACCGGCCGCTACGTGCCGCAACCGCTGGACTACGCCGCGGCGGGTGTGCGCGGACGCCTGCGCGCGAGCATGCGCGCGGCCGACCGCAGTCTGGACTGGGAGATGGACAACGCCAGCCTGCTCGCGCGCATCCGCAGCGGCGACAGTTTTCCCGGCGCGCGCGGCGAAATCGCCGGCGTGCGTTGTCACGTGTTCGGCGCGCATGTGGAACCGTCCCTGCGCGGGCGTCCGGGCGAGTTGCTGGGACGGCGCGACGGCGCGATCTGTATCGGCACGCGCGACGGCGCGCTGTGGCTGAGCCATCTGCGCGAGAAGGACGGAATCAAGCTGCCGGCGACCCTGGTGCTGGGCGAGAAACGCCTGCGCGAAGTGGCGCAGCGGCCGCTGCGGCCGGCGACTTCGGTGGCCGGGCGGCGCGATCTTGCCTATCGGCAGATCCGTTATCGCGAAGTCGGCGCGGTCGGTTACCTGCATTTCGATTTCTACAACGGCGCCATGTCCACGGCCCAGTGCGATCGCCTGCGCACCGCGTTCCTGCAGGCGCGGCAGCGGCCGACGCGGGCCATCGTGCTGATGGGCGGCAGCGATATCTGGTCCAACGGCATTCACCTCAACACCATCCAGGCCGCGGCCGATCCGGCGTTGGAATCGTGGCGCAACATCCTGGCCATGAATGCGCTGGTGCGCGAGATCGTGCTGACCGATTCGCACCTGGTGATCTCGGCGATGCAGGGCAATTCCGGCGCCGGCGGAGTGATCCTGGCGCTGGCCGCCGATCAGGTGTGGGCGCGGCGCGGGGCGGTGATGAATCCGCATTACAAGAGCATGGGCGGCTTGTACGGATCGGAGTACTGGACCTATCTGCTGCCGCGCCGGGTCGGCGAGACCTTGGCGCAGGAACTCACCGAAGGCCTGCGTCCGATCGGCGCGACCGGCGCCGAGCGCATCGGTTTGGTCGACGCCGCTTTCGGCGCCAGCGCGGCGGATTTCCTCGCCCATGTCGAACAGCGCGCCGAACGCGCGGCCGATCCGCTCAGCGTGCGCAAGGCCCTGGCCGGCAAGCGCCGTCGCCGCGCCGCCGACGAGCGCCGCAAGCCACTGGAGAGCTACGGCGCGGAGGAGTTGGCGCACATGTACCGCAACTTCTTCGGCAGCGATCGCAGCTACCACGAAGCGCGGCGGCGTTTCGTGCTCAAGTGCGCGGCGACGGCGTGCGAGGCTGCGCCGGAGCAAAGCGTGTCGCGGCGCGCGGAGGTGTCGGCTTGAGTGCGGGTGGGTGATGCGGCGTCTTAGCGAAAAGCATCGGGCCTGAAAGGCCCTCCCACAAAAAGACCTCGGCGGTACGAAGTCTCTTGTGGGAGGGCCTTTCAGGCCCGATGCTCTTCGCTCAGCAGCCGCGCACAAAACACGCCACGGGCCACTGCCCGCAGCGCGGATCATCCATCAGCCGATCAGAGCACCTCGCAGTCGCAACTGCGAACGCAGGCCCGATAAGTCGCCCCACAGGCGGCTTCATCGCCGACCACCTGCATGCATTCGGCGTACTCGATTTCGCAGGTGCGCTCGCACGTCGGAACCGCGTCGCCGGCGCTGGCGCCGAACGAGAACGCAAAGCCGAAGACCACGGCGGCCAATGCGTACATGCCGAGCTTGTTCGATTCCTTTCTCACGATGTATTCCCCGATCGCCCCGAAGCGGGGCGCGGGCATCATGCGAAGCGCGGAAGGCGCCGGTCAATATGCCGCGAAGCGGTATCCCGCCCTCGCGCGATCAGTGCCCGCCCGCCGCCGCGCCGCCCGCCGCCTTGGCGCTGAACGGCGGCTTGGCGAACCATACGAACACCGTCACCACCAGGAACAAGATGCCGATCAGATGCAGCATCTCGTTGAAGCCAATCTGCGCGGCCTGCTGCGAAATCATCTGATTGAGCACCAGCGCGCCGCGGGTGGCGTCGCCGTTGCCCAGCGTGTTGACGGTCTGCTGGATCGCCGGATCGTAGGCGCCGATATGCTCGGTCAACTGCGCGTGGTGGATGGTGCTGCGTTGGCTCCAGGCCCAGGTCGTCAACGAGGCGGCGAAGCTGCCGCCGAGTGTTCGCACGAAGGTCGCCAGGCCCGAGCCCGCCGCGATCTCATGCGGCTCCAGATCCGACAGCAGAATGGTCAGCACCGGCATGAAGAACAGCGCCACGCCCAAGCCTTGCCACAACTGCACCAGCGCCACGTGCTGGAAATCCACGTCGAGATTGAAACCCGAACGCACGAAGCTGGTAAACGCCATGACGATGAAAGCCGCGCTGGCGACCATGCGCAAGTCGAAGCGCGCCGCGTACAGGCCCACGAACGGCGTCAGCAACACCGGCAGGATGCCGATCGGCGCGGTCGCAAGACCCGCCCAGATCGAGGTGTAGCCGAGGTTGCGTTGCAGCCACAGCGGCACCAGCAGGCTGATCGAGAAGAACGCCGAGTAGGCCAACACCATCGCCAAGGTGCCGCTGGCGAAGTTGCGATGGCGGAACAGGCGCAGGTTGACGATCGGATCGCGTTCGGTCAGTTCCCAGATCACGAACACCGCCAGCGCGATCACCGCGACCACGGTCAGCACCACGATCTTGGTCGAGTTGAACCAGTCCTCGTCGTTGCCCAGGTCGAGCATGATCTGCAGCGCGGCCACGCCGATCACCAGCATCGCCAGGCCCATGTAGTCCATCTTCGGGTTTTCCAGCCGCTCCGGCCGGCCGCGCAGCTGATTGGCCACCACCAGGCTTGCGAAGATGCCGATGGGAATGTTGATGAAGAAGATCCATTCCCAGCTGTAGTTGTCGGTGATCCAGCCGCCCAGGATCGGCCCGGCGATCGGCGCGACCACGGTGACCATCGCCAGCAAGGCGATGGCTTGCCCGCGTTTGTGCGGTGGATAGATCGAAATCAGCAGCGCCTGGGTGACCGGATACATCGGTCCGGCGACGAAGCCCTGCAGTGCGCGCGCGGCGACCAGCAGACCCATGCTGTTGGCCAGGCCGCACAGGAAGGACGCGATCACGAACAGCATCGTCGCCCACATGAACAATTTACGTTCGCCGAACTTGCGCGTGAAGAAACCGGTCAGCGGCAGGGCGATGGCGTTGCTGACCGCGAACGAGGTGATGACCCACGTCGCCTGACTGCTGCTGCCGCCGAGGTTGCCGGAGATGGTCGGCAGCGAAACGTTGGCGATGGTGGTGTCGAGCACCTGCATGAACGAGGCGAGGGCGAGGCCCAGCGTCGTCAATGCGATATTCGGCGGCCGGAATGCCCCGGGGGCGGCGGGCGCCGCGGGCGCGGCTCCGGCGTTGGCGGTGGTGGCGGACATGGATCTGCCTGTCGGTTCGGGTGAGCCGCGCGCGGGCGCGGGACCAAGAGCGGAGGTGAGGCCTTCCTGTGTCCGTCATTCCGGCCAAGGCCGGAATGACGGCTTCGGAGCTCGCGCGGCATCGTTGGGGGAGCTCGAGGCAGCGCGCATGGCGCGCCGGCTTCGAAACGATGCGTTGCGAACGACAGACGAAGAACGACGTGGGGGAGGCGCTTCGTCTTTGCTGCGGGGCGAAACTTCTAAACGGTTTTGCGGGTGAGGCTCGGCGTTTGTGGGAGGGGCTTGCGTCCCGACGCCCTTCGGTCAGATCGCGGTGTCGCAGCGAACGGCGTCGGGATTGAAGTCCCTGCTGACCCGCTCCGACACGCACCGATCAACCGTGCTGCATGCCCGGCAAGTTCTCGCGAACGATCTTCTCGATCATCGCGTCGGCATCGTGCAACTGCTTGGCATAGGCGTCGGTGCTCAGCACGCCCTTGGCCGGCGGCGCGCCGGCGAGCACGGCGCCGTTCTGGTCGCGGATGGCGACATCGACGTGCATGCTCAGGCCCAGGCGCAGCGGATGATCGGCCAGTTGCTTGGGTTCGATCTCGATGCGCACCGGCACGCGCTGGATGATCTTGATCCAGTTGCCGCTGGCGTTCTGCGCCGGCAACAGCGAGAACGCGCTGCCGGTGCCCAGGCCGAGACTGACCAGCTTGCCCTGATAGCTCACGTCCGAGCCGTACAGATCCGAATGCAGTTCCACCGGCTGGCCGATGTGCATCTTGGCCAGTTGGGTTTCCTTGAAGTTGGCTTCGACCCAGACCTGATCCAGCGGAATGATCGTCATCAGCGCGCTGCCCGGCTGCACGCGCTGGCCGAGCTGCACGCTGCGCTTGCCGACATAACCGCTGACCGGCGCGAGGATAGCCGAGCGCTGCAGATTCAAATACGCCTGACGCAGTTGCGCGGCGGCCGCGGCGACTTGCGGCTGCTTGGCGACGGTGGTCGCATCGACCAGTGCGCGGTTGCGCGCCAACGAGCCGCGCGAGGACGACATCGCCGCTTCGGCCGAGGCCAGCTCATCGCGCGCATGCGCCAGTTCTTCCGCCGAGACCGCGCCGCCGGCGACCAGTCCCTCGCGACGCTTCACGTCGGCGCGGGCCTTCTGCACCGCGACTTCGCGCGCCGACAGGTCGGCCTGGCCGGCATCGACCGCGCTGAACAAGCCGCGCACCTGTCGCACGGTGTTGGCCAGATTGGCCGTGGCCTGATCGTAGGCGACCTGCGCATCGTTGGGATCGAGCTGCACCAGCACCTGGCCGGCACTGACCTTCATGCCGTCGTCGGCGCCGATGCTGACCACAGTGCCCTGGACTTGCGGAGTGATGTTGACGACGTTGCCCTGCACGTAGGCATCGTCGGTGTCCTGATGCCAGCGCAACACCAGCAGGTAATACGCGGTCCATGCGATCGCGGCGACCACCACCACGGTCAGCAGGATCAACAAGGCCTTGCGGCGATTGTTCTTCGGCGCCGGCGCGGCGGCGGCCGCGGCGGCTTGGGGATTGACTTCGGTAGTCATGGCGTGGGGGCCTTGGCGATAACGTTGCTATTGGAAGATTCGTTGGGAACGGTGGAGGCGACCGGGTCGGGCGAGCTCAGTTCGAGTCCGCCGCCGAGCGCGCGATCCAGGTCGATCTGCGTGGCCAGCCGCTGCGCGCGCAGGCCGGCGAGCTGCTGATCGAGTTGTAGCAGCGGGCGCTGCGCCGACAGCACGTCGAGCTGCGTGCCCAGGCCGGCGCGGTAACGGGTGCTGGCGATCTGCCAGGCCTGCTGCGCGGCATCGCGCGCCTGTTGCGCCGACACCAGTTGGCCGTCGAGCGAACGCGAGGCCTGCAGGGCGTCGGCGACTTCGCGCAGCGCGCCGACCAGATTCTGGTTGTAGTTGGCGACGGCGAGGTCGTACTCGGCGTCGGTTTCGGCCAGCTGGTTGCGCAGGCGGCCGCCGTCGAAGATCGGCATGCTGATCGCCGGGCCGCCTTGCAGCAGCTTGGCGTCGCTGGAGAACAGATCCGACAGATGGCCGCTGCCCAGGCCGATGATCGCGCTGAGGTTCACGGTCGGATAGAAGTCGGCCTTGGCCGCCTTGATTCCGTGCGAACTGGCTTCCACGCGCCAGCGCGCGGCGACCACGTCGGGGCGATGGCCCAGCAGTTCGCTCGGCAGCACCGCCGGCACCGCCGGCGGCTTGGCCGCGAGCAGGGTCGGGCGGGCGATGTCCAGGCCGCGATCCGGGCCCTTGCCGAGCAGCGCGGCCAGCGCGTTGCGGGCGGCGTCGATCTGCTGCTGCGCCGCCTGCATCTGCTGGTCGGCGCTGGCGCTCGCGCTCTGCGCGTTGCGGATCTGCAATTGGTTGTCCAGGCCGGCCTTGACGCGCTGCTGGCCCAGGCCGAGCAGGCGCTCGGAGCGTTGCTTCTCCGAGCTCGCCACGTCCAGCGCTTCGAAGGACTGCGCCAGCGACACATAGGCGCGGGCGATGTTCGACGACAAGGTCAGGCGCGCGGCCTGCGCTTCGACTTCGGCGGCGCGCGCTTGGCCCAGCGCGGCCTGCCAGCGGGCGCGCTTGCCGCCCCACAGGTCCGGGCTGTACTTGAATTGCAGCATCAGCACGTGCGCGCCGAGGTATTTGCCGCCGATCGGTTCCGGCGCCAGCGTCTCGGGCAGTTCCACGCCGGAGTACTGCGCCGAGCCGCCGACGGTGGGCTTGCGCGCGGCATCGGCCAGACCGGCCTGGGCGATGGCCTGGCGCACGCGCGCATCGGCGGCGTCCAGGTTCGGCGTGCCGGTCAGGGCTTCATCGATCAAGCCGTTGAGTTGCGCATCGCCCAGCGCCGTCCACCAATCGCGCTTGGGAAATTCCGCCGCCGACACGTCGGCGAGGCTGCGCTTGGCTTGCAGGCTGTCGGCGTCGAGCGCGTGGCCGGCGGGCTGCAGGCCGTGGGTGCTGGCGCAGCCGGCGAGGATCAGCGCGGCGGCGAGGGGAGTAAGCACGTAAAGCAGCCCGCGGCGCGGGCGAGTGTCGAGACGTGACATGGCTCAGGAACCGGAGAGAGTGAGGTTGTCGCGAACCTGTTCGAGCAGGCGGTACAGCTGTTCGCGGTCGGAATCGCTGAGGCCGGCCATGGCGCGCTCGCGCACGCGCTTGCCGCACTGGTCGATGTCTTCCCAGATCGCCGTACCGGCTTCGGTCAGGTGGATGTTGAGGGCGCGGCGATCGTCGGGATCGGCCACGCGCATGACGAATCCGCGGCTTTCCAGCTTGTCGAGCAGGCGGGTCATGGCGCCGGGATTGAGCTGGGCCGCGCGCGCCAGTTCGGTGACCCCGGCGGTGCCGATCGCCAGCTCCTTGAGGGTGATGAACTGGCTAAAGGTCAGATCGTGGCCGGCCTGCGCCAGCTCGCGTTCCATCTGGGCCCACATGGCGTCGCGCACCTGGCGGAACAGCAGGCCGAGGTTCGAAGTCGAGCAGGGCTGGTTGGGGGTCGGGGTCGTCATGGCGCGGAATAATCTGCGCCCGCGCAATAGTTGTCAAGGCAAATATTGATCCGGCAAGGGCCTATTCAGGCAAGTGCCAGGGAGGTGTGGAATCCGTGTAGACCGGGCCCGCGCCGGGACCGTTCAGCCGGCCGCGGCCAGGGCCCAGACGTCCAGCAGAACATGCGCCAGCACCAGCGGCCACAGCCGGCCGGTGCGCGCGTACAGCCAGGCGTAGGCCAGGCCCATCGGCACGATCGAGATCACCCCGGCGCTGCCCTGGTACAGGTGATAGGCGATGCGGATCGCGGTGCTGAGGTGGATCGCCGCCCACATCGAGCGCTTGTCGCGCAGGGCGGTGATCAGATAGCCGCAGACCAGGGCTTCCTCATACAAGCCGTTGACCAGCGAGGTGGACAGCATCACCGGCCAGCTCAGGTCGCCGTCGATCGGCACCGATTGCTCGACGCTGGGAAGGTTGAAACCCAGGCCGATCACCAGCGCCTGCAGCAGCCAGAACATCAGCGCGGTGGCGATGGTCAGCACCAGCCCCGCCCCGAGATCGCGCCAGCCCGGCGCCGGGCCGAGCCGGCCCGGGGTCCAGCCGCGCAGGGCCAGGATCACTGCGATTACCGCCAGGATCGGCACTTCCACCATCAGCAGCCCGACTAGGCCGGCGTTGCTGATCGGCGCCGGCGGCTGCCCGGACAGCGCCGCGCTCAGGCTGTAGTAGATCGGCCAGCCGAATCCCAGCGCCAGCACCAATGCGAACTCGCCGCGGTCCGATAGCGATCTGATCCAGCCGTCCATGCGCCGCGGCGCTCCTTGAAGAAGTCGCTCAGACCCGTTTGAGGATCACTTCCAGCACGAACTTGCTGCCGAAGAAGGCCAGGATCAGCAAAGCCATCGCGCCCAGGGTCCAGCGCACCGCGACCACCCCGCGCCAGCCGTAGCGCCAGCGGCCCAGCAGCAGGCCGCCGAAGGCCAGCCACGACAGCACGCTGAGCACGGTCTTGTGCATCAGGTGCTGGGCCAGCAGGTTCTCCACGAACAGCACGCCGGTCAGCAAGGTCGCGGTCAGTAGGACGAAACCGACCGCGATGGTGCGGAACAACAGGCTTTCCAGCTCCACCAGCGGCGGCAGCGCGCGCAGCCAGCCGTGGAACTCGCGCCGGCGCAGCGCGCCTTCCTGCACCCACAGCATCAGCGCGAACAAGGCCGCGACCGCCAGCGTGGCGTAGGCCAGCAGCGCCATCCAGGCGTGCAGCTGCAGGCGCCAGTCCAGCGGCTCGGGATGCTGGACGTGGCCGTACAGTTGGTAGCCGACCAGCATCAGCGCCGACAGCGGAAACACCACCACGCCCAGTGCGGCCATGCGCCCGGAGGCGCCGACGATCGCGGTCAGCACCGACATGCCCAGCCCGACCAGCGACAGGGCGGCGAAGAAATGCAGGTCGGCGCCGCCGGCGTTGCGCCAGGCCAGGAAGTGCGCGGCGCCGTGCAGCAGCACCGCCAGATTGGCCGGCGCCAGCCACAGCCGCGCGCTGCGGCCGCGGTCCTGGCGCACGGCCGAAACCAGCAATCCGGTCGCGGTCAGATAGAGAACGACGGCGATGAGAACGATTGTCATCGACAGAGTGTCGCATGAGCAGTGAGTTCAGAGGAGTGAGAAGTGAGTAAAGGCTTGGGCCGAGGGCCTGTGTTCCTGCTCATTCCTCACTCCTGCGCACTCGTTCCTCGCCCCAACGCCCCGCCGGCTATACTTGCCGCCCCTGTCGTTCCGCGATCACGACCACGCCATGTTCGAATCACTGACCCAACGCCTCTCCGGCACCATCGAGCGCCTGCGCGGCCGCGGCCGTCTGACCGAGGAAAACATCCGCGAGTCGATGCGCGAAGTGCGCATCGCCCTGCTCGAAGCCGACGTCGCGCTGCCGGTGGTGCAGGCGCTGATCGAACGCATCAAGGTGCGCGCGGTCGGCCAGGAAGTGCTCAAGTCGCTGACTCCGGGCCAGGCCCTGATCAAGGTCGTGCGCGACGAGCTGACCACGGTCATGGGCTCGCAGGCCGCCGACCTGAACCTCAACGTGCCGGCGCCGGCGGTGATCCTGCTCGCCGGCCTGCAGGGCGCGGGCAAGACCACCACGGTCGGCAAGCTCGCCAAGCACCTGAAGGAACGGCGCAAGAAGAAGGTGATGGTGGTCTCGGCCGACGTCTATCGTCCGGCCGCGATCGAGCAGCTCAAGCAACTCGCGCAGCAGGTCGATGTGCTGTTCTTCGCCTCCGACGCCTCGCAAAAGCCGGTGGACATCGTCCGCGCCGCGATCGCCGATGCGAAGAAGTCCTACGTCGATGTGCTGCTGGTCGATACCGCCGGCCGTCTGGCCATCGACGAAGCGATGATGGCCGAGATCAAGGCGCTGCATGCCGCGGTCGCGCCGGTGGAAACCTTGTTCGTGGTCGATTCGATGACCGGCCAGGACGCGGCGACCACCGCCAAGGCCTTCAGCGAAGCGCTGCCGCTGACCGGCGTGGTGCTGACCAAGACCGACGGCGACGCCCGCGGCGGCGCCGCCTTGTCGGTGCGTTACGTCACCGGCCGCCCGATCAAGTTCATCGGCGTGGGCGAAAAGCCCGACGGCCTGGACGTGTTCCATCCCGACCGCGTCGCCAGCCGCATCCTCGACATGGGCGACGTGTTGTCGCTGGTCGAGCAGGTCGAGCAGCAGGTCGATAAGGACAAGGCGCAGAAGCTCGCCGAGAAGGTCGCCAAGGGCAAGAAGTTCGACCTCAACGACATGAAGGACCAGCTCGAACAGATGCAGAACATGGGCGGCCTGCACGGCCTCATGGACAAGCTGCCGGGCATGGGCCAGATCCCCGAGTCGGTGAAGAACCAGGTCACCGGCAAGGAAGTGCCGCGCATGGTCGCGATCATCAACTCGATGACCAAGAAAGAGCGCCGCAACCCGGGCCTGCTCAACGGCTCGCGCCGCGCGCGCATCGCCAAGGGTTCGGGCCTGACCCCGGCCGACGTCAACAAGCTGATGAAGCAGTATCAGCAGATGGAGAAGATGATGAGCAAGCTCTCCGGCGGCGGCATGAAGGGCTTGATGCGCGGCATGAAGGGCATGATGGGCGGACGCGGCGGCATGCCGTTCCGTTGATCGCGCCGAAGGCGCTGCGAATCCGAACGGCGGCCGATGGCCGCCGTTTTTCGTTATGGGGTTGGTATCGCGCGCCTCGTTTGCATCTACGTCGGCCTCTGCCGTCATCCCCGCGAAGGCGGGGATCCAGAGACTTCAGAGTCTTGCCTCGATAAAGCCCTGGGTTCCCGCCTGCGCGGGAACGACGGTATGTGGGTTGTGCGGCAGATCTCCGAACCGGCGACAGATCCCCCCAAGCCGTCATCCCCGCGAACGCGGGGATCCAGAGACTTTAAAGCCATGCCTCGATAAAGCCCTGGGTTCCCGCCTGCGCGGGAACGACGGTAGGTGGGGTGCGCGGCGGGTCTCCCGAACCGGCGACAGATCCCCCCAAGCCGTCATCCCCGCGAACGCGGGGATCCAGAGACTTTAGAGCCATGCCTCGATAAAGCCCTGGGTTCCCGCCTGCGCGGGAACGACGGTAGGGCGGGTTGCGCGGCGAATCCCCCAAATCGTCATCCCCGCGAACGCGGGGATCCAGTGACTTGAGCGCCATGCCTCAGTGCAGGAGTAAGTAGCGGAGACGGCAGACCAGCCGTACCAGGGCCGAGGAGAGCCCCTCGAGGGGCGAAATCCAGGCCGGGCAGGGCTTTCCGAGCCGCAGCAGCGGCCCCGGCAGAGCCCCCGAACCCACCCGGGTTTGCTCAAGCCACGGAATCGGTTAAACTTTTCGGCTTACCCCGTCATTCCGACGGCTGGGCAACACAGGAAAAAGACCCCATGGTCAAGATTCGACTGACCCGCGGCGGCGCCAAGAAGCGTCCGTTCTACCACATCATCGTCACCGACAGCCGCAGCGCCCGCGACGGCCGCAACATCGAGCGCGTCGGTTTCTACAACCCGGTCGCCGCCGGCGCCGAGAAGCGCGTCGAGCTCGACCTGGAACGCGTCAAGCACTGGGTCGGCCAGGGCGCTCAGCTGACCGACAAGGTCGCCGATCTGTACAAGCAGGCCGTCAAGGCCGCTCCGGCCGCCTGAGCCGGTGGGCCGCGCGCCGCTCCCCACGGGGCGAGCCGCGCGGCCTTTCCATCGCACCTATGAGCGATAATTCGCGCCGCATCCTGCTGGGCAGGGTGCTTGGCGCCTTCGGTATTCGTGGCGAAGCCAAGCTCGAGTCCTGGACCGAGCCGCGCGCGGCGATTTTCCGCTACCAGCCCTGGATCGTGCGCGACCCGCAGGGCCGCGAGCGCGAGCTGTCGGGCGTGCGCGGCCGCCAGAGCGGCAAGTTCCTGATCGCCACCTTCCCCGATGTCGCCGACCGCGACACCGTCGAAGCCATGCGCGGCACCGAAATCTACGTCCCGCGCGCGGTGCTGCCGCCGCCCAAGGACGGCGAGTACTACTGGGTCGATCTGGAAGGCCTGCGCGTGGCTACCACCGAAGGCGTTAGCCTCGGCACCGTCTCGCACCTGTTCGCCACCGGCGCCAACGACGTGCTGGTCGCCCGCGACGACGAGCGCGAGCGCATGATTCCGTTCGTGATTCCGCAGTACGTGCTGTCGGTCGATTTCGAGGCCAACCTCGTGACGGTCGATTGGGATCCGGATTTTTAAGCGCGTTCGTCCGATCCCGGCGCGACTGCGTCCGCTTTCACCGGATACTCCGTGAGGTCGACATGCGCGTCGCAATGGCCGGCAATACCCTGGCGCCCGCTTATTCAGCGCTGTTGAAGAAAGGCTATACGGTCGAGCGGCATCCCGAGTTGCCGGACTGCTGCCTGGCCAGTAAGAACGGATATTCGTTTCTTGCCGATAATCCGGTGGAACTGTTGGGCTTGATCGCGATGATCGAAATGCGCGGCGAAGCTTGGCAGGCGTCCGATCAGGAAGTGAACGATTTTCTCCAGCATTTGGCTTGAGCCCGGTTTCGCGCAAGCATTCGCCGCCCGGTTCAGTCCGCTCAATTCAACGGTTCCAGCCGACTCATGCGTATCGACCTAATCAGCCTGTTCCCCGAATTCGTCGCGCAATGCGCGGCGTTCGGCGTGGTCGGGCGCGCGGGCGAGCGCGGGCTGCTGTCGCTGTACGGCTGGAATCCGCGCGATTACGCCGAAGGCAATTACCGCCGCGTCGATGAGCGTCCGTTCGGCGGCGGCCCGGGCATGGTCATGCTGATCGAACCGCTGCGCGCGGCGATCCGCGCCGCGCGCGCGG
This sequence comes from Lysobacter sp. TAB13, assembly GCF_052113885.1. Lineage (NCBI taxonomy): Bacteria > Pseudomonadati > Pseudomonadota > Gammaproteobacteria > Lysobacterales > Lysobacteraceae > Lysobacter > Lysobacter sp. TAB13. Next base: position 117,278 of record NZ_JBFRDR010000013.1, read on the forward strand.
CCGATCCGGCGCCGGCGCGGGTGATCTACATGAGCCCGCAAGGCGCGCGGCTGGATCAGGCCAAGGTCCGCGAGCTGGCGGGTCACGAACGCATGATCCTGCTGTGCGGCCGCTACGAAGGCGTCGATGAGCGGCTGATCCAGGCCGAGGTCGATGAGGAAATCTCGATCGGCGATTACGTGCTGTCCGGCGGCGAACTGGCCGCTGCGGTGATCGTGGACGCGGTGGCGCGGCTGCAGGAAGGCGCGCTCGGCGACGCCGAATCGGCGGTGCAGGACAGTTTCGAGGACGGCCTGCTGGACTGCCCGCATTACACCCGTCCGGTCGAACACGAACTGGGCTCGGTGCCGGCGGTGCTGATGTCGGGCAACCACGCCCACATCGCCAAGTGGCGCCGGCAGCAGTCGCTGGGCCGGACCTGGCAGCGCCGGCCGGACCTGCTGGACGAGGCCGCCCTGTCCAAGGCCGACCGCAAATTGCTGGACGCCTACCGGGCCGAACTGACCGCCGGCCAGGCCGGGCAGGGCGATCAGGCCGCCCCGGAAACCGTTTCCAGCGCCGATCCGGCCTCCGGATCGGGCAAAACCCCCGGGTAAAAGCCTCCAGGGCCTAGCCACGCCGGGAAAAAGCTCGTTATAATTAGTCGCTTAGCTGTACCCCTTTGCTGTACCGATGCCATGACGCGGGTCCACGTGCACTCGCGCAACAACTAATCCAACAGGCCGTAAACCATGAACAAGCCCTCTATCCACACCCTGCTGCAGAATTTCGAAGCCGAGCAGATCACCCGCAAGCTTCCCGACTTCGGCCCCGGCGACACCGTCGTGGTCAACGTGAAGGTCAAGGAAGGCAACCGTGAGCGCGTCCAGGCCTATGAAGGCGTGGTCATCGCGATCAAGAACGGCGGCCTGAACTCCTCGTTCACCGTGCGCAAGATCTCGCACGGCTTCGGCGTCGAGCGCGTCTTCCAGACCCACAGCGCGATCATCGATTCGGTCGACGTCAAGCGCCGCGGTAAGGTCCGCTCCGGCAAGCTGTACTACCTGCGCGGCCTGGAAGGCAAGAAGGCGCGCATCAAGGAAGACCTGGCCGCTTACGCGCGCGCAAAGAGCGCCGCCGCCGCCGCCGAGTAATCCCCGCGTCGCGCGCAAGACGCGCATCGCAACGAACGGCCGCCGCAAGGCGGCCGTTTGCGTTTGCGGACGCGTTAGCTTCGATGTCGTCACGCGGCACGCGATGGTTCCATGGAGACACCGCGCGCCGCCGCCATCGCTTCGCCGGGCGCGCGACGACAGCCGGCGATCGGCCCGGCCGAGCATGGGCGATGCCAACGCACGCTCCGTCGATGAAACACCGCGTCGCGGCCGGCCCTCGGCGGCGACCGCGTATCCCCCGATATGGCCGTAATGGCCCTGTCGATTGGCCGGACCGGCGCTGTGCGCCGCGCCCGGTTCGCGCTAGATTCGTGCAGGATTCGCGACGCGGCCCGGCCGCGTTCGAAGTCGCCCCCGCGGCAGGAGAGCAACGTGAACCCCGGTTTGTCCGAAGGCGATATCTGTACCTATTTGCGCAGCGATGGCAGCTGGGGATTCTTCTGGGTCCAGCGCATCGATGCCTTGCCCGACGGCCGCGACGCCATGTCGCTGCGCAAGTTCGACACCCACACCAGCGAGGAAGTGTTGCTGGAGCACGCCGCCGACGTGGCCGAACTCAAGACCGTGCGCCTGCTCGGCCATTTCCCGATCGTCGGCACGCGCGTGGCCGAAGCCGCGCCGCGCGTGATCGGCCGGATGCCGGTGCGTGAGGAAGACCTCGAAGGCTACCGGATCTGGCGCGAAGCCTTCGACAAGGGCGAGGCCGGGGTGTTCACGCTGGCGCTGGAAGAAATCTAGTTTCGCTTAAACACATCCGCGGTCGCCGCGCTCATCGCAGGAGCCATGATCATTCCCGCGGACGAAATCCTGGAAGAACTGCGTGATGCGTTGCGGGCGGCGTGTCAGCCGACCAGCGCCGAGCGCATCGTGCGCGGCCGCGAACGCGTGCACGCATTGCCGCGCGCGCAGGTGTTGGCGAATCTGGAAGCGGTCGCGGCGCAAGTGCTGGACCTGTCGGATTACTGGGAATACCGGCGCTTGCTGGAACTGGCCGCGAGCCTGGATGCGGCGCTGACGCAGCGCCTGGTCGCGCTCGGCCTGGATCACGCGGACACCGACGTGAAGGAAGCGGCGCAGGATTTCCGCGCTTAGTCGCAAGCGACGCGGCGCGCGCGGCCGCGACTCAACCCGGCGCTTTTTCGCTCAACTCATCGTCCAGATCGCGCGGCCCGGGTCCGCGCGATTGTTCCTCCGGCGACATATCCGCCACCGGCGCCGGCGGTTGCGCCGGCACTTCGGCCGGCATCGCGATGCTCTGCGTCGCCACCGGCGCGGCCACGCGTTCGGGCGCTGCCATCATGCGCGCGCGGCGCCAGCCGCCCCAGCGGTAGTACGCCATCGACATCAGCATCGAGCACAACGCGCTGACCGGGAAGCTCCACCACAGCGCATCCATGCCGATCACCGGCTGCAGCAAGGTCGCGAACGGCACGCGGATGCCCCACAGCGCGAAGCCCAGGATCAGCAGCGGCGGTACCACCGCGCCGGTCGCGCGGACCACGCCGGAAATCACGAAGGTCACGCCGAAGAACAGGAACGACCACACCGCGATGTGGTTCAGATGGCGGGCGATCTCGAACGAAGCGCTGCCCTCGGGCAGGAACAGCGCCAGCGTGTAACGGTCGAACAGAATCAGCGGCGCGATCAGCGCGCCGGTCATCAGGAAATTGAACAAGGTGCCGGTGCGTGCGGTCGCGCCGACCCGGTCCCAGCGTCCGGCGCCGACGCTTTGCGCGGCGATCGACGAACACGCCGCGCCGATCGCCATCGCCGGCATCTGCACGTAGGTCCACAACTGCAGCGCGGCGCCATAACCGGCCGCGGTGGTGGTGCCGTGGGCGTTGACTAGGCTGATCATCGCGATCATCGCCAGCGAGATCAGCACCATCTGCAGCCCCATCGGCACGCCCTTGACGATCAGCGCGCGCAGCACGCTCAGGTCGATCTTGAGCAGGTGCGCGTCCTTGCGGCCCAGCCACAGCACGTGGCGCTTGCGCCGCAGGTGCAGCAGCATCGCCGCCAGGCTCAGGCCCTGGGCGAAGAAGGTGGACATGGCCGAGCCGGCGATGCCGAACGCCGGCACCGGGCCCCAGCCGAAGATCAGCAGCGGATTGAGGACGATGTCGAGCGCCACCGACATCAGCAGGAAGCGGAACGGTGTGCGCGAATCGCCGGCGCCGCGCAGCGCCGCGGAGATGAAGGCGAAGGCGTAGATGAAGGGCATCGACAGGAAGATCACTTGCAGGTACTGCTCGGCCAGCGGCAACGCCGGCGCCGGCGTGCCCATCGCGCCCAGCACTTTGTCGGCCATGAACCAGCCCAGGCAGGCGATCACCGCCGACAGACTGATGAAGAACGTGGCGCTGGTGCCCATGATCTTGCGCGCCCGCGCGGTGTCGCGCGCGCCGATGGCCTGTCCGATCAGGATCGTCGCGGCCATGCCGATGCCGAACATCGAGCCGATCAGGAAGAACATGATGTTGTTGGCGTTGGCCGTCGCGGTCAGCGCCGCTTCGCCGAGGTAGCGGCCGACCCAGATCGAATTGATCGAGCCGTTGAGCGATTGCGCGGCGTTGCCGGCCATGATCGGCAACGCGAAGGAGATCATGGTGCGGCCGATCGGGCCTTCGGTGAGCAGATGGCTGCCGCGAGGGGAACTGGAGGCCATGGCGGGGTCCGGGCGGGGATGGCGCAGTATGCCGTCACCGCGGGTTAGCGGACCGTGGGCGGGGTGTGTGCGGTTTGGCGGGAGTGGTGGGGTCGCGCGAAGAGCAAATCCCCCGCGCTGTTGGTTTGCCGCGGCTTCGCGGTTGCGCCGGGCGCTCGCCCCCTTTTTTAAAGGGGGCAATGTCTAACGCATGACCGGAATATAAAAACGAAACCACCTGGCCATTCGCGACCACACACCCAGACGAATCAGTTCCCCCCTTTGAAAAAGGGGGGCTAGGGGGGATTCGCTCTTGCTCTTGCTCCATCAACCCCACAACAAAAAAATCCCCCACCACCAGTGCTATCTTTCGCGCCGATGAGCCCTCAAGACCCAACCCCGCCCGCGCCGCAAACCGCCTCGGTCCGTCTCGACCTGTGGCTATGGGCCGCGCGCTTCTTCAAGACCCGCAGCCTGGCGCGGCAGGCGGTGGAAACCGGCAAGGTCGATGTCGGCGGACAGCGCGCCAAGGCTTCGCGCGCGTTGCGCGTCGGCGACACGCTGCGCATCGCGCGCGGCGAGGAAATCTTCGAAGTCGCCGTGACCGGCCTGAGCGACACCCGCGGCCCGGCCAGCGTGGCGCAGACGCTGTACGCCGAAACCGAAGCCTCGCGCGCGGCGCGCGAACAAGCGCGCGCGATGCGCGCGGCCGAGCGCAACGGCTACCGCGCGCCGGAGACCAAACCCGACAAGCGCGCGCGGCGCCTGATCAAGGCGCTCGGCGATATCGACGCGTTGTAGCGCCGCGCGGCAACGCGCAAGCCATCGCCGCAAACGAAAACGGCTGCGCATCAGCGCAGCCGTTGGGGTTCGCGAGGGATGAGTCCGGAGGTCAGCGCTGTCCGCCGCCGCCGAGCAGGCCACCGCCGATCTTGAGCAGATCGCCCAGGCCGAGCTGGCCGTCGCCGTCCTGATCGAGCACCGAGCTGAGCAGGCCGCCGGCCGAGCCTTGTTGCTGGATGCGCTGATGTTCCTGGCCGAGCACGTCGCCCAACTGCTGCGGCGAGGCCGCGGCCTGACCGCCACCGGAGAACATGCGCTGCGCCAGATAGGACAGCACGATCGGCGCGAGCATCTTCAACAGCGCATTGGCTTGTCCGCCCTCCAGGCCGGTGGCCTGGCCCAGCCCCTGCGCCGCGGTGTCCTGACGGCCGCCGAAGATATGGCCGAGGATGCCGGCGCCGTCGGTCTGCGGGCTGCCGCCACCGCCGCCTAGCACCGCGCCGAGCACGCTGCCCAGATCCAGGCCGCTGCTGGCCGCGGGCGCGGCGTGGTCGCGCTGCAGCGCGCCGAACAAGGCTTCGGCGCCCTGCGGCTGGCTGGCGTTGCGGCCGAGCGCGCCGAGCAGCAACGGCAGCGCCGCGCTCACCGCGCTCTGCGTCTGCGTCTGCGACAGGCCGAGCTGGCTGCCCAGTTGCGCCAGCGGCTGGCCTTGGAGTTGGTTGAGAAGATCGTCGGTCAGCGAGGCGCTCATGGAGGTGATTCCGGGTGCGAGGAACGCTGATGCTAGCGCCGGATCGTTAGTGCCGGGTGATGCCGGCCGCGGCGTGGGCGGGGCGCCGCGCGCGGCGGTGGCGGGGCGGTGTCCCGGCGATGCAATGCCGGTGCATCGATGGTGCGGGCCGGTCGCGGCGACGGCGCGTTCGCGCGCCGCGAAAAAAGACGCCCGGCCGATTCCGGCCGGGCGTGAAAGTCACACAGGGTTCGTTGAGATCAGTTCAGATCGAAGCGATCGGCGTTCATCACCTTGTCCCAGGCCGCGACGAAGTCGTGCACGAACTTCTCTTGCGCGTCGGAACTGCCGTAGACCTCGGCCAGCGCGCGCAACTGCGCGTGCGAACCGAAGATCAGGTCGGCGCGGGTGGCCGTCCACTTGGCCTGGCCGGTCTTGCGGTCGCTGCCTTCGAACACGTCCTGCGCATCGGAGGTCGCCTTCCACTGCGTGCCGATGTCCAGCAGGTTGACGAAGAAATCATTGCTGAGCGTGTCCGCGCGCTGGGTGAACACGCCGTGCTTGCTCTGGCCGACATTGGCGCCGAGCACGCGCAGGCCGCCGACCAGCACGGTCAACTCCGGCGCGCTGAGGTTCAACAGTTGCGCCTTGTCGATCAGCAAGGCTTCGGTGCTGACGCCGTACTTGCCTTTGAGGTAATTGCGGAAGCCGTCGGCGAGCGGTTCGAGCGCCGCGAAGGAATGCGCGTCGGTCTGCTCGGCGCTGGCGTCCATGCGGCCCGGGGCGAACGGCACCTTGACCGCGACGCCGGCGTTCTTCGCCGCCTGCTCGACGCCGGCACCGCCGGCCAGCACGATCAGGTCGGCCAGCGAGACTTTCTTGCCGCCCGATTGCGCGGCGTTGAAGTCTTTCTGGATGCCTTCCAGCGTGGACAACACCTTGGCCAGTTGTTCGGGCTGATTGACTTCCCAATCCTTCTGCGGCGCCAGGCGAATGCGCGCGCCATTGGCGCCGCCGCGCTTGTCCGAGCCGCGGAAAGTAGACGCCGAAGCCCAGGCGGTGGACACCAGCTGCGACAGCGGCAGGCCCGAGGCGAGGATCTTGGCCTTGAGCGCGGCAATGTCCTGCTCATCGATCAGGGCGTGATCGACCGCCGGGATCGGGTCCTGCCAGATCAGCACTTCGGCCGGCACTTCCGGGCCGAGGTAACGCGCGCGCGGGCCCATGTCGCGATGGGTCAGCTTGAACCAGGCGCGGGCGAAGGCATCGGCGAGTTGATCCGGGTTTTCGAAGAAACGACGCGAAATCTTTTCGTAGGCCGGATCGAAGCGCAGCGACAGGTCGGTGGTGAGCATGGTCGGCGCGTGGCGCTTGTTCGGGTCGTGCGCGTCGGGAATGCTGCCCGCGCCCGCGCCGTCCTTCGCGATCCACTGGTGCGCGCCGGCCGGGCTCTTGCTCAGTTCCCATTCGAAGCCGAACAGGTTGGTGAAGAACTGGTTGCTCCACTGCGTCGGCGTGCTGGTCCAGGTGACTTCCAGGCCGCTGGTGATGGCGTCTCCGCCCTTGCCGGTGCCGAAGCTGCTGGCCCAGCCCAGGCCTTGCTGGGCGATGTCCGCGCCCTCGGGCTCGCGGCCGACATGCGACTCCGGGCCGGCGCCGTGGGTCTTGCCGAAGGTGTGGCCGCCGGCGATCAGGGCCACGGTTTCTTCATCGTCCATGGCCATGCGCGCGAAGGTCTCGCGGATGTCGCGGGCCGCGGCGATCGGATCGGGATTGCCGTTGGGGCCCTGCGGATTGACGTAGATCAGGCCCATCTGCACGGCGCCGAGCGGGTTCTCCAACTGGCGGTCGCCGCTGTAGCGCTTGTCGCCGAGCCAGGTGGTTTCCGTGCCCCAGTACACCGCCTCTTCCGGTTCCCAGACATCGGCGCGGCCGCCGGCGAAGCCGAAGGTCTTGAAGCCCATCGACTCCAGCGCGACGTTGCCGGTGAGGATCAGCAGATCCGCCCAGGAAATCTTGTTGCCGTACTTTTGCTTGATCGGCCACAGCAGGCGGCGCGCCTTGTCGAGGTTGCCGTTGTCGGGCCAGCTGTTGAGCGGGGCGAAGCGCTGTTGTCCGGCGCCGGCGCCGCCGCGGCCGTCGGCGATGCGGTAGGTGCCCGCGCTATGCCAGGCCATGCGGATGAACAAGGGGCCGTAGTGGCCGAAGTCGGCCGGCCACCAGTCCTGCGAATCGGTCATCAGCGCCAGCAGGTCCTGCTTCACCGCGGCCAGGTCGAGGGTCTTGAACGCTTGCGCGTAGTCGAAATCCTGACCCATCGGGTCGGCTTGCGGGGTCTGTTGGTGCAGGATCTTGAGATCGAGTTGTTCCGGCCACCAATCGCGGTTCGACGTACCGCCGCCGGCGGCGTGGTTGAACGGGCACTTGCTTTCGTTTGACATGGGTTATCTGCCTTTGACGGTTGGATCCAACGACTGGGTTCGGTTGCGGGGCGCGGACGGCCAGCACGGGCCGGCGTTGCGGCTCATGCGGGCGGGAGGCTCAGAAGGGGGCCGGGCGGCCGGACGGCCGACCGGTGCATGGCGCAGGCGAGCCTTGCCGGACATCGCGAACCGCGGGGTCGAAGACAGCGGTGGATGCGATCGTGTGGCGTTCGTCGGGCTGGCTCATCGCTGGCGCTCCGTGTCGCGAGGGGACTACGGGACGATAGATCGGGTCGATCCCTATGTGAAATCGATCCTTTCGACGTATCTGATAGGGGAGGGCTATGGTTACGGCTGCGGCGCCCATCCGCGCCGCAGGGGCGATGATGTAAGCCCGGCGATTGCCACGGTGTGACCGTGCGCGGGAATTGCGACTGATCGTTTAAGGCGGCAGCGTGGTGCTTCGCAACATGCGCGGCGGGTTCGCCGCTGCGCGGGTTGGATAGCGAATGCAGCGGCGGCGCGAGCCGCTGCTTTCACCGCATACACGAAGCCCCGCCATCGCGGCGCGCGGACGAACGCCGCCTCAGCTGCCCTGGACCACGTCGAATTCGCCCGCCAGCACGCGATCCAGCCGACCGCTGCGCCAGCCGCGCACGCCGTCGCGCACCAGCGGCGAGGGCGACTGGCGGTATCGCCGGCAGATGCGCTTGTCGCCGTCGGACGCCGCCTGCGCCACGCGCGCGCGGCCGGGCAAATCGGGCGCGACCTGCACCGACAAGCTCACGCGGCGGGTGACGCCATCGTCGAGTTCCTCGAACACATGCAGGCCCGATTCGCCGCGCAGCAGGTCGTAGGCGCCGAAGCCGCTGACCGCCAGCCAGGCCTTGCAGCGCTCGGCGTCCTGGCGCAGCACTTCCACGCGCATGTTGCGGCGCTGCGCCCAGCCCAGGTACATCGACAGCAACTGCTGCCACCACAGGCGCAGATCGGCGCCGAAGCGCAGATGGCCGGCGTCGTCGGTGTCGATCTCGATCAGCGCGTCCTGCGGCGTGTGTTCGCGCAGGCCGTCCACCGCCAGCCCGAGCAGGAACAGCAACTGCGCCATGCGTCCGGCGAATTCGTCGCTGCCGCGGTCTTGGCGCAGGCGCTGGCGCATGCGCTGGGCGGTGTCGAGCGCGCTTTCGATGCGGTCGCGGCGTTCGATCCGGTCGAGCACGCCGTGGCGGTCGGCCGCCGACCAGAAGTCGGACTCGGCCATGCGCGCGTAATCGGCTTCGCGCGCGGCCACCCATTGCAGCGATTCGACCGTGGCGTCGAGTTCGTCCAGGCGCGCGTGCAAGCGCGCGATGGCCTCGGCGGAGGACGACGGCGCGTAGACCAGATCGCGCAGATCGCCGGCCAGCGCCGGGGCGGCGGTTTCCTCGGCGGGCGCGGCCTCCAGCGCCTGCGGCGCGTTCGGATCGATGAACACCACATCGAGCTTGTCGCCGGCGCTGCGCACGAACAGGAACTGATCGCCCTGCGGCGCGCGGTGCTCGACGATGCTGCGCGCCAGCGGCGCCAGCAGGTAATGCTCGATCGCGCGTCGCAGCGGGCGCGCGCCCAGGTCCGGGGTGAAACCGCGGTCGAGCAGGAATTCGATCGCCGAGGGCTCCCATTCCACCGCCCAGTCGCGATTGCGCAGGCCGCGCCGGGTCAGCACCCGGCCCAGTTCCTTGTGCAGGATCTCGCGCATCAGGCTGCGGTCGAGCGGATTGAACAGCACCACCCGGTCCAGGCGATTGATGAACTCGCGGCGGAAGGTGTCGAACAGCGCCTTCTCCACCGCATCGCGCGAGTAACCGCCGCGCACCGAAGTGAAGCCCGGGCCGGCGCTGCGCGAGATGGTCGAGCCGACATTGCTGGTGAGGATGATGATGCTGTGGCGGAAGTCGGCGGTGTGGCCGCTGCGATCGCTCAGGCGCGCGTCGTCGAACACCTGCAGGAACAAGTCCCAGACCTTCGGGTGGGCCTTTTCGAATTCGTCCAGCAGCACCACCGAGAACGGCTGTTCGCGGATGCGCGAGGTCAGCGAACGCACGCCGCCTTGTCCGCCTTCGTCGGCGGTCAGGCGCCAGGCCGAGTCTTCCGACTGGAATTCGCTCATGTCCAGGCGCAGCAGGCGTTCGTCGCTGCCGAACAGCAATTCGCCCAGCGCCTTCGCAAGCTCGGTCTTGCCGGTGCCGGTGGGGCCGGCGAACAGGAACACGCCGATCGGCCGGCCGTTGTCGGTCAGCCCGGCCTTGAGCATGGCGATGCGGTCGAGCAGGGCATCGACGGCTTCGTCCTGGCCGATCACGCGTTGGCGGAAGAACGCGCGCAACCGATCCAGGTCCAGGCTCTGGCGATCGTCGATGACGTCCAGCGGCAGGCCGCTGCGCTGGGCGATGGTGGCGAGCAGGCGCTCGGCGTCGAGCGGCAACTGCGCCGGTTCCTGCGCGCACGCGGTCTGCAAGGCGTCGCCCAGCAAACGCAGCAGCCGTCCGGGTTCCTGCTGCTCGGGAAAATACTGCGCGGCCATGCGCGCGGCTTCGGCCAAGGTGCGCGCATCGGCGACCGCGCGACCCAGGCGCGCGCTTTCGATGCGCGCCCATTCGGCCGCGATCGGCTCCAGCGCCGGCGCTTCGGTCGCAGCCAGGTTGAGAATTTCGAAGTGATGCTTGATCACCGGCCGCGCGACCAGCAACTGGGCGAGCTGGCGCGGGGTGATTTCGCCGATCACGCGCAGGCGGCCGCGTTCGATCGCCGGCAGCACCAGATCGAGCAGGCCGCGCGGATCGCGCGAGTGCGAGCCCTTGGCCAACAGGTCGAAGAACTCCGGCGCGCGCCACACCGCGCGCTTGCGGTCGAGCACCGACAGCATTTCGCGCACGCGCTCTTCCAACTCGCCGATGTAGCTCTGGCCGGACAAAATCTCCGCGGCCGAAGCTTCGAACACCAGCCAGCCGTCGGCGAGCAGACGTTCGCTGAGCAGGTCGATCAGCACGCTCTTGCCGACCCCGTATTCGCCCGACACCAGCACCGAGGCGGCATCGTCGCCGCTGAGCAGTTCGTGCAGGCGTTCGAGCTGGCGCGCGAGCGCGTCGTGAGCGATGCGCACCTGCGGCTTGGGCGCGGCGTTGACCCGGCCGAAGGCGCCGAGCACGCGGCCTTCGCGGCGCGCGCTGGCGGCGCGGTCGACCTGTTCCAGCAGCGGCTGCAGCGCCGGCGAATTGAAGCGCTTGAGCGTCTCGCGCAGCTGATTGGCCTGGTTTTCCTCGATCTCGTCGAGCGCCGGCGCCGCCGGAGCGTCGCCGAACTGCTCCGCCCACTGCAGGTAGTCGCGCACTTGCTGGCGCACCGGCGCGAAGTCCCACCACCACGCCTGCGCATGCCGCATCAGCCGCGGCAGGGCTTGCGCATCGTCGCGGGTGCGCAGGTGTTCGATAAGGAAGTGCAGCGGATAACCGCCGAACTGGCCGGCGTGGTCGATGATCGGGTCGAGCGCGACATCGCCGCGGCGCGGCAGCGCCTTGGCGATCATCGACTGCAGCACGTAACCGGTGCCGCTGAGTTGGCGCACCAGTTCGTCGGCGTCGAAGGCGCCGTTCGCGATCAGCTCCACGCCCTGGTGGAATTCGGGCAGGGCGAGCAGGTCTTGCGGGCGCTGGATGCGGTCGTCGACGGCGTCGATCTCGCGTACCAACCGAAAAAGTTGATCCTGAGAAGATTCGACCGTTTCCGAAGCCGTATCAATCGGTGCTTTGCTTTCATCCGCGCCCGATTGCGAAGCGTCCTCGGCTTCCGGCGCGGCAACGTCCGCCACCGCCACCGCCGCTCGCGCATCGGGACGATAAAGACGAGCAAGGATCAGGCCGGTCAATACGCCGACGACGAGCAACAATGCTTCCACACAACCTCCCGGTCTCCATTCCGGGCGACAGTTTAGCGGGTCGCTCGCGACTGAGATTGGGACGGACGGCCGATCGGCGATCGGGCACAAAAGCGTCGGGGCGCAAGCCCCTCCCACAAAAGATCGCGAAGCCGCGAAGTCTTTTGTGGGAGGGGCTTGCGCCCCGAATGCCTTCCGCTCAGATCGTCAGGCGACCTTCGCGAGCCGATCTCAAGCCAGCGCCTTGATCCGATACAAGGCTTCCAACGCCTGCTTCGGCGTCAACTCATCCGGATCGACCTCGGCCAAGGCATCCAGCGCCGCGGATGAGGCCGGTGCGAACAAGCCGAACTGCTGCGGCGCATCCAGCGCGGCCTTGGCGAAGGACGGCTTAGGCGTGTCGCGGCCCTGTTGCTCCAGTTCGATCAAGCGTCCGCGCGCCTGCTTCACCACCGACTTGGGCAGGCCGGCTAGTGCCGCGACCTGCAGGCCGAAGCTGCGATCGGCCGGGCCGTCCTTGACCGCGTGCATGAACACCAGTTGCTCGCCGTGTTCGACCGCGTCCAGATGCACGTTGGCGATGCCGTTGCCCGGTTCGGCCAGCGCGGTGAGTTCGAAGTAATGCGTGGCGAACAAGGTGTAGGCGCGATTGCTATGGGCCAGATGGCGCGCGCAGGCCTCGGCCAGGGCCAGGCCGTCGTAGGTCGAGGTGCCGCGGCCGATTTCGTCCATCAGCACCAGCGACTGATCGGTGGCGTGATGCAGGATGTAGCTGGTCTCGCTCATCTCGACCATGAAGGTCGATTGGCCGCGGGCGAGGTCGTCGCCGGCGCCGATGCGGGTGAGGATGCGGTCGATCGGCCCGAGCACCGCGCGCGCGGCCGGGACGAAGCTGCCGATATGCGCCAGCAGCACGATCAAGGCGTTCTGGCGCATGTAGGTGGACTTACCGCCCATGTTCGGGCCGGTGATGACCAGCATGCGGCGGCCGTTGTCTTCATCCAGGATGAGGTCGTTGGGCTCGAACGGTTCCTTGCGCACCGCCTCCACCACCGGATGGCGGCCGCGTTCGATGCGCAGGCCCGGCGATTCGGCCAGTTCCGGCCGCGACCAGTCCAGCGAGGCGGCGCGTTCGGCGAAGGCGCACAGCACGTCCAGTTCCGACAGCGCGCCGGCGCAGCGCTTGAGCGCTTCCAGGCGCTCGTTGAGCGCGTCCAGCAATTGTTCGTACAGCAGGCGCTCGCGCGCCAGCGAACGCTCGCGCGCGGACAGCACCTTGTCTTCGAACTGCTTGAGTTCTTCCGTGATGTAGCGTTCGGCGTTGCTCAGGGTCTGGCGGCGGGTGTAGTGCGTGGGCGCCTTGTCGGACTGCGCCTTGCTGATTTCCAGGTAATAGCCGTGCACGCGGTTGTAGCCGACCTTCAGCGTCGGGATGCCGCTGCTGGCGCGTTCGCGCGCTTCCAGATCGACCAGGAACTGGTCGGCGTTGGTAGACAGAGTGCGCAGTTCGTCGAGTTCGGCGTCGAAGCCGGCGGCGAACACGCCGCCGTCGCGCGCCAGCACCGGCGGCTGCGGCACGATCGCCTGCGCCAGCAGATGCGCGTGTTCGTCGTGTTCGCCGAGCGAGGCGCACAGTTCGTTGAGGCGCGGCGCGTCGAGCGGGGTGAGGATTTTGCGCACGTCGGGCAGCAGGCCCAGGCCGTCGCGCAGGGTGGACAGGTCGCGCGGACGCGCGCTGCGCAGGGCGATGCGCGAGAGGATGCGTTCCAGATCGCCGAGCGCGCGGAAGCGCTCGCGCACGTCGTCGCCGGCGCGGCTTTCGATCAGCGTCGCCACGGCCTGATGGCGATGGCGCAGCACGCCGCGCTCGCGCAGCGGACGATGCAGCCAGCGCCGCAGCAGGCGTCCGCCCATCGGCGTGACCGTGCTGTCGAGCACGCCGAGCAAGGTGGTGCGGCTGTCGCCGTCGATGCGGCTGTCGAGTTCCAGATGGCGGCGGGTGGCCGCGTTCATGGCGATCGCGCCGTCGCCGGATTCGATCGCGATCGAGGTCAGGTGCGGCAGGCGCTGCTTCTGGGTTTCTTCCACATAGCCCATCAGCGCGGCGGCGGCGGCGGTCGCCAGCGGCTTGTCTTCCAGGCCGAAGCCGGACAGATCGTGCAGGCCGAAGAAGCGCAGCAACTGGCGGCGGCCGCTGTCGACATCGAACAGCCACGGCGGACGCCGACGCATGCCGTTGCGCTGCGCCAGGAACGGCGCCCAGCCGTCTTCGTCCGGCATCAGCACTTCGGCCGGTTCCAGGCGGGCGATTTCGGCTTCCAGCGCGTCCTCGCTGGCGACTTCGTTGACCAGAAAGCGGCCGGCGGCCAGATCGGCCCAGGCGATGCCGTAGCCGTGCTTGCCGCGCGAGACCGCCAGCAACAAGGTGTCGCGGCGCTCGTTGAGCAAGGCTTCGTCGGTGACGGTGCCCGGGGTGATCACGCGCACGACTTTGCGTTCGACGATGCCCTTGGCCAGGGCCGGGTCGCCGATCTGTTCGCAGATCGCCACCGATTCGCCGAGCGCGACCAGGCGCGCCAGATAGCCTTCGGCCGAATGGTGCGGCACGCCGGCCATCGGGATCGGCTGACCGGCCGAGGCGCCGCGCTGGGTCAGGGTGATGTCGAGCAATCGCGCCGCCTTGCGGGCGTCGTCGTAGAACAATTCGTAGAAATCGCCCATGCGGAAGAACAGCAGCACATCGGGATGCTCCGCCTTGGCGGCGAAGAACTGCTTCATCAGCGGGGTGTGTTCGGCCGAGCCGTTGGACGGCGACGGCTTTACAGAAGAATCAGACATTTAGCGGAATCGAAGGGGAGTGCGGGAGGCCGGGGCCGAGGCCGGGACGGGCGGGGCGGCGGCGTGGAGTGCAATGGTAGCCGAGTGGTTGTAAGTGCTGGGGCGGGCAGGGAGCGAAGGGGGCTCGAAATGCCCTGATGCCGCCCGGAGTGGCTAGTGAAACCGCACTCTCCCTCTCCCGCCTGCGGGAGAGGGCTGGGGTGAGGGGCGAGCGCCGCAGGCGCGACTGCTGTTGCTTGGATTTCTACGAAGGCCCGCGTCCCTCACCCCAACCCCTCTCCCGCGCCCCGAAGGAAGTCACCTTGGGTGGCAAGCGGGAGAGGGGCTACATCGCTACAGGCCTTTGTGCGGACTTCCGCACCCCAGCCAGGGAACCGTCGCTATTCCGCGTTCGCCGGCCGATGCCAGCATTCGGGGCCGGCAGGCGCGTCGCGGGGGCGACGGCCGCCATCACAGCGGGAGACGCAATGAGCCTTGTCGCGCGCATGAGCCGGCGCAAGTCGGTAGAGCTGTTGCAGGCCGAAGCGCTGACGCGCGGCGAATTGCGGCGGGTGTTGGGCCTGTGGCATCTGACCGCCATCGGCCTGGGCGGGATCATCGGCGTGGGCATCTTCGTATTGACCGGCACGGTCGCGGCCGGCACCGCCGGGCCGGCGGTGGTGCTGTCGTTCGTGTTGGCCGGCATCGCCAGCGCCGCGGCGGCGCTGTGCTACGCCGAGTTCGCCGGGCTGATCCCGGTATCGGGCAGCGCCTACACCTACGGCTATGCGGTGCTGGGCGAATTTGCCGGCTGGCTGATCGGCTGGGATCTGTTGCTGGAGTTCGCCCTGATCGCCGCGGTGGTGGCGGTGGGCTGGTCCGGTTACGTGCAGGCCTTGCTCGACGCGGCCGGGGTGAACCTGCCGCTGTGGGCGCAGGGCGGCTGGTTCGGCGGCAAGGCCGGGCAGGTGGTGAATGTGCCGGCGGTGTTCGTGTCGCTGGCGATCACCGCGCTGCTGGCGTTCAAGACCGAATGGGGCGCGCGCTTCAACACCGTGGTGGTGGCGATCAAGATCGGCGCGGCCGTGCTGATCATCGTGGCCGGCGTGGCCTACGTGGATCCCGCGCGCTGGCAGCCGTTCATGCCGTTCGGCGTCGGCGGCGTGGTGGCCGGCGCGTCGATCGTGTTCTTCGCCGTGTTCGGTTACGAAATGATGACCACCGCGGCCGAGGAAGCGATCGACCCGCAGCGCGATCTGCCGCGCGCGGTGGTGCTGTCGCTGGCGATCGCGATGACCTTGTACGTCGGCATCTGCCTGGTGCTGACCGGGATCGTGTCGTACACCACGCTGGGCAACGACGCGCCGGTGGCGAACGCGTTCGCGGCGATCGGCATGCCCAAGGTCATGGTCGCGATCTCGCTGGCCTCGATCTGCGGCATCACCAGCGTCATCTTCGCCAATCTGCTGGCCGGCGCGCGGATCTGGTTCGCGCTCGCGCGCGACGGCCTGCTGCCGGCGTGGTTCGGGCAGGCGCATCCGCGTTGGCGCACGCCGTTCCGCACGACCTGGCTGATCGGCGTGGTGGCGGCGGTCGCGGCCGGGCTGTTCTCGCTGGAAGAACTGGCCAAGCTGGTCAACATCGGGGTGTTGTGCGCGTTCGTGGTGATCTGCAGCGCGGTGCTGGTGCTGCGCTACCGCGCGCCGGAGCTGCCGCGGCCGTTCCGCACGCCGTGGTCGCCGCTGGTGCCGCTGATCGGTATCGGATTCTCGCTGTGGCTGATCTCGGGTCTGCCCTACATCACCTTCGAGCGCTTCGCGATCTGGCTGCTGATCGGCTGCGCGGTCTACTTCGGCTACGGCATTCGCCACAGCAAGCTGGCGCAGGCGCCGGCGGGTTGAGCGGGGCGCCCGGTCCGCAGGCTCACGCTGCGGCGGGTCAGCGGCTGCGCGTGTTGTTGGCCGATTCCAGCCGCGGCGCCGGCCGTGCGAGCGCCGGCGCCGGTTTGTCGGCGCGCTTGGCTTGTCGCGGCGGGCATTCGGCAGGCGTCGCCGGCGCGGCCGCTTCGAAGTCGGCCACGGCGGTGAGTTGCGGAGGCTCGGCCGCGCCCGGGCCGCGCATATGGCACGAGGGCATGAACGCGGCCGCGAGCACGCACGCTCCCGCGATCAACGCAGCCGCAGTCGGAGGCGTAAGCGCTACGCCGAGGGTCGTTTTCATGGAGTCCCGAGTCAAACTGCCGCACTGGGCGGCGATGCGCACTTAGGCGCTAATCGTTATGTGTTGCTATCGGCAAGCCGCACCGGTCCGCCTTGGTCCGTCTGGCGTTAACCCGGTCACGCTGCGCGGCATTGTCACGATACTGCAGCGTGTGGCGCCAGCTAGTAGTAACCCTAGCAACACTGCCGCACGAATGCGAGGGCCGCTGTTGCGAGTTTGTGTTTTTGCGGGACGAACGCCGCGGATGCGGGGACGAGTCGCGGGCCGGGGCGCCGAGGTGCGCGGGTGCATGCGCGTTGAACCCGACGCTGCGCGATCGATGTCCCGTGGACATCGGCCGACGCAGGTCTGCGATGGCGGCGGTGATCACGCCATCGACGATATCGCTCAAGCCTCGGCCGAGGCCGCCGCGGCTTCCGGCTCGACCTGTCCGGCGCCGGCCGGCACCCGCAGCCGATTGGCGCGGATGCTCATGAACACCAGCGCGGCCAACAGCAGGCCCGCGGCGGCGGCGTAGAACAAACCGCCGAACGCGGCGCGGAACAACTCGCGCGCAGCCGGCGATAACTCCTGGCTGGCCAGCCGGCTCAGGCTCTCCGCGCCCGAGGCGCCGGGCGTCACGCCGATCCCGGCCTGGGCCAGACGCAACAGGATCAAGGCCGTGCCGGCGGTCGCCACGACCGCGGTGCCGAGCGTGCGCGCGAAGGCCATGGCGCCGGTGACCACGCCCAGCTCGCGCGCCGGCGCCGCGTTCTGCGCGACGACATTGATGATCGCCGTGCTCGGGCCGATGCCCAGGCCGACGACGCCCAGCAGCAAGGACGCGGTCAGCGGCGTGAGTTGCGGCGCGAACGCGCCCATCGCCGCGAGCGCGGCGATGGCGATCGGAAACCCCAGCAGCACCGGCCCTTTGAAGTCGCCGGTGCGCGCCGCGTGGCGGCCGCCGAGCAGCGCGCTGATCGCGCCGCCCACCAAGGCCGGAATCAACAGCATGCCGGCCTGCGCCGCGCTCAGGCCCAGGCCGATCTGGTAGTACGCCGGCATCAGCACCGCCACCGCGATATAGAAACCATAGGTCAGCAAGCCGACCAGCAAGGCCGGGCCGATCACCGCGTGGCGCACGAACATCGGCGGGATCACCGGATCGGCGACCCGCGTCTGCCGCCAGGCGAAGGCGGCGCCGACCATCGCTGCGAACGCGAACAGGCCCCACACCTGCGGCGAGGTCCAGGCATAACGTCCGCCGCCCCAGGTCAGGGCGAACAGGAACGCGGTGGTCGCGATACCGAACAACAAGGTGCTCAGATAATCGATGCGCCCGCTGCGTCCGCCGGCGGTGAACGCGCGCAGGCCGGGCCAGGCCACCCACAGCGCCAGCAGGCCGATCGGCAGATTGATCCAAAAGATCGCCCGCCATCCCAGCCAATCGGTCAAAACGCCACCGAGCAACGGCCCGACCAATCCCGCCATCGCCCAGACGATGGCGAAGTAACCGGCGAAGCGGCTGCGATCGCGCGGCCCGGCGATTTCCGCCACCGCCGCCTGGGCGACGATGATCAGGCCCGCGCCGCCGACGCCCTGCAAGGCGCGCGCGGCGACCAGCATCGGCATGCTGACGGCCAGCGCGCACAGCGCCGAGCCGAGCAGGAAGCCGCTCATGCACACCAGCAGCATGATCCGGCGTCCGTGCAGATCGCCGAGCTTGCCGATCACCGGCGTCGCCGCGGCGCTGGCGACCAGATAGGCCGAGATCGCCCAGCCCATCAGATCGAAGCGTTGCAGATCGCGCACGATCGCGGGCAGGGCGGTGGCGACCACGGTCTGTTCGATGGCGCCGAGAAACAGCGCCAGCATCAGGCCGGTCATCACCCGTCTGGAACCGGGCCGTGGGCTGGCGGAAGAGGGCATGGCAATGCTCGCATAAAGGCGCACGGGCCTCGCGCGCCGCTTTCGAAGACGGGCGCGCGAGGCGGCGGCGACGGAAAGGAATTACAGCTTGACCAGCACCTTGCCGCGATTGTCGGCGCCGCCGGCGAACAGGCTCTGGTACGCCTGCGGAATCGCGTCGAAGCCTTCGCGGATGGTGTGGGCCGAACTGAGTTCGCGGCGCCGGATCATGCCGCCCAGGTCTTCGTGCAAGGCCTGCCAGTTGGGTTCGGTGAACCACTCCAGCGAGAAGATGCCGCGAATGGTCGCGCGCGGAAACATGATGTACGGCAACAGCCGCGGCCCGCTGTAGTCCTGTTCGACCTGGCTCGCCCACTGCCAGCACACCGCGACCTGGCTGCCGACGTTGAGCATCGAGAACACCACGTCGGTGACCATGCCGCCGATGCTGTCGAAGTATTTGTCCACGCCGTCGGGCGCGGCCCGGCGCAGCGCTTCGTGCATCTTGTCGGCGGTGTCGTTGGCCTTGTAATCGACGACCGCATCGAAGCCCAGCCCGCTGAGGTACTGCGCTTTTTCCGCCGAACCGGCGGTGCCGACCACGCGCGCGCCGGCGCGTTTGGCCATTTGCCCGACCAGGCTGCCGATCATGCCCGAGGCGCCGCTGATCACGATGGTGTCGCCGGGCTTGACCTGCATGAACTTGGTCAAGGTGCCCCACGCGGTCATGCCGGGGCCGCCCATCGCGCCGAGCGCGGTGGCCAGCGGCAGGGTGTCGTCGTAATGGGCCGGATCGAGTTTGCGATACGCCGGGAACACCATCGGAAAAGTACCGGTCTGCCATAGCGCCGGTTTGCCGTCGCTGACCAAATGCGTCCGCCAACCGCCGAAGCCTTGCAACAGATCGCCGGGCTTGAACGGCGCCTTCGCATCGGCATCGATCACTTCCATTATCGAATCGGCGCCCATGTGATCGCCGATCGGCGTATCCAGGCAGATGCCCTGCAGATACGGATCGACCGACACGTACAAGGTCTTGAGCAGCATCTGCCCTTCGCCGAGGCGGACATCCACATCCTCCTCGATCTTTTCGTAAATGCGGCCGGCATCGGGAACGCCCTCGACGTGCTCGCGCACTACCCATTTTTCGATCTTCATGTGCTGGCGGTCCTGGTGGTGATGAGTTGCGGGAATCCGGCGGCGGGCGCGTAGGCCGGACGCGAGGGGCCGACCGCATGGACGTAATGGGTCGGCGGCGGCGCGGTTTCGTCGATGCTGGCATCGAAGTTCTTGCCGTCGTCCTTGCACACGAAGTGCATGACGTGGCGGCCGGCGGCGGCGGCGCGGATCAGCCCGCCGGTGGTGGCCCACACGCCGGAGATATAGAAGTTCGACAAGCCGGGCATCACCGGGCCGTGCTTCTTGATTTCCTCTTCCATGGTCTCGCCGCTTTCCACGAACGGCTGCCAGCCCAGCACGGTGCCGTCGTAGTTGCCGGTGTAGCGCACCTGGGTCAGCGGGCTGGAGACATCGCGCACGGTGATCGCGTCCTTCAGCCCGGGATAGCGCTTCTCCAGCAACCGCACCATGGCGTTGCTGACCTTGCGCTTGGCGGCGTGGTACTCGTGGCCGCGCCGCACCGGCAGGGTGTGCAACTGCTCGCCCTTGCGCACGCGGCTGACCTGTTCGGGGCCTTCGTTGAGCGCGCGCCATGGCGCGATATCGCAGAAGTAGGTGGCGTAGACGATGCTGTGATCCTTCGGCGCCAGTTCGGGATAGTGCTGGCTGCGGAACTGCACGTTGATGCTGGGATGGCGGATGCCGAGCATCTCCGCGGCTTCTTCTTCCTCCAGCAGATAGGTCGCGCACGGCTCGCCTTCCGGGAACGGCTTGTTGAGGCCGAGGAAGGTGATGAAGTAACCCGGGAAGACCATGTGCGGTTTTTCGATGGTCTCGGTGTAGAGCTTGCGGTAGGTGTCGTTGAGGTACTTGCCCTTGAGGAATTTCATCAAGGTGGTGTGGCCGTCGGCGGCGGAGACCACGATGTCGGAGAAGATCTCGCGGCCGTCGCTCAGGCGGATGCCGACGGCGCGATCGTTGTCGACCAGGATTTCATCCACCTTGTGGTTGTAGTGCACTTCGCCGCCCAGGCGCCGGTAGCGCGCCTCGATCGACTTGGCCAGGCCCAGCGAGCCGCCCTCGGGCACGCCCGCGGACAGGTTGGCGTGCGAGGCGAGCTGGAAGTAGAACGGCAGCACCGGGAAGTTCTGGTGCTTTTCGTAAAGGATGAAGTTGAAGGCTTCGCGCAGGAACGGGTCTTTGAACCTGGCCGAGTAATCGGTCATCAGCACGCTGATCGATTTTCGGATCGAGTTGAAGTAGGGGATGAACGAGGCCAGCATCTTCCAGCGTTCCCAGCGCCCCATCAGCCCGACCGGCTTGAGGAAGGGATACACCGCCAGCGCCTTGCGGAAGCTGCGCAGGCCCTTGACGAAGTCGCGGATCAGCTTGGCATCGGCCGGCGAATGCTCCAGCAGATGCGCTTCCAGCCGATCGGGATCGGAATAGAAATACACCGTGCGGCCGTTGGCGCCGCGCACGATATTGAACACGTCGAAGTGACGCATCTGCTTGCCCTGCAGCGCGCCCAATTCCATCCAGATCTGATGCATCTCGTTGCCCGGGCCGTTGCCGAGCAGCCAGCTGATGCAGCAGTCGAAGGTGAAATCTCCGCGCTCCCAGGCGGTGCAGCAACCGCCGGGAATTTCGTGCATCTCGAAGATCTGCGTCTTGTAGCCGTTCATCTGCGCATAGCAGCCGGTGGACAAGCCGCCCAGTCCCGCGCCGATGATGATCATGTTTTCTCTGTTGCCCAGCGTATGCGACATGGTCCTGGCTTCCTTAAGGCTCGGTCAGACGGCGGAGACTTGGTCCAGCGCCGGCACGGAGTGGCGCGCGGGGGCCGGCCGTTCCGGCGGGGTTTTATCCAGTTGCGGGAAGTGGCCGAGCTTTCCCGTGTGCCAGGGAGCGGCAGCGACGCTTTGCGTGGCCTGGAACTCGCGGCCGAGTTCCTTGCAGATGAACTGCATGACGAAGCGCCCCGACGACGCGGCGCGGATCAGTCCGCCCAGGCCGACCCATTGGCCGGCCATGTAGAAACCGCTCAGCCCCGGCAACTGCATACGACCTTTGTTGACCAACTCGTTGGCCAGATCCTCGGCGTCGCTGAAGGCCTTCCAGGCCAGGATGCTGCCGTTGCTGTTGCCGGTGTAGCGTTTGGTGGTGGCCGGCGTGCCGACATCCACCAGTTCGATGCGCTCGCCGATACCCGGATAGCGCTTCTCCAGAAATTCGCGCACGAACTGCGCGACCTGCTTCTTCTCGGCCCAGTAGCGCTTGCGATCCTCGCTGCGCAAGCTGCGCCAATAGTTGAAATCGCTGAAGTAGGTGCAGTGGATCACCGAGCGGCCGGGCGGGGCGAAACCGTCGGAGTAGCGCGAGCGCAGTTGCACCACGATGCTGTTCTGAAGGGCTCCGGGCAATCGCGCGCCTTCTTCCTCGCTGAGCATGTAAGTGGTGCTGTGGGCATCGTCGGGATCGAAATCGCCGTGCAGGCCGACGAAGGCCGAGACCACCGCCGGGAACAGGATGCCCGGCTTGTTGAGCATCTCGTCGTACAGCGTGTCGATGGTCGGATTGGTGTACTTGCCTTCGAGCATGCCGTAGATGGTGGTGTGACCGTCGGCGGCGGAGACCACGACATCGGCGTAATGGCGCGCACCGCCTTTGAGTTCGACGCCGACCGCGCGGCCGTTCTCGACCAGGATGCGATCGACCCGGGCGCGATAAGTCATGATTCCGCCGAGCGCGTTGTAGCGCTCCTCGATCGAACGCGACAGGCCCAGCGAGCCGCCCTGCGGAAAGCCGGCGTTGTGGTTGTAGGCGCAGGCCATGTTGTAGAGGTAGGGCAGCAGCGGAAAACACTCCGGGTCTTGATAGAAGATGTTGCGGAACGCGCGCCGCAGCAGCGGGTCCTGGAACTTGTCCGCGAAGGCGTGCATCGGCGTGGCGGCGTTGCGCCAGAACAGACGGAACGCCGGCAGGATCTCCCACAGGGTCTTGAGCTTCTCGCCCACGCTCTTGAGCGGGTCGGGTTTCAGGAACGGATACATCTCGATCTTGATGAAACGCCGCAAGTCGGCGCAGAACGAGCGGATCAGCGCGCGATCGGCCGGCGAGATCTCCAGCAGATGGCGTTCGAGCCGGTCGGGATCGTTGTAGAAGATCACCGAGCGCCCGTTTTCGTCGGTCACTTTGTTGAACATGTCGAAATCGCGCACGCTCTTGCCGTCGAGCGCGCCCAGTTCGCGCCAGATCTGATTGGCGTCGTTGCCCGCGCCGGTGCCGATCAGCCATTCAATGCAGTAATCGAAGATGTAGCCCTGGCGCGACCACGCCGTGCAACAGCCGCCCGGCAATACGTGGGTTTCGAAGATGCGCGTGTCCATGCCGTTCATCTGGCCGTAGATGCCCGCGGCCATGCCGCTGACACCGCCGCCGATGACGATGACTCGCGGCCGCCCGTTCGCGCGCGGCGCGCGGTCGCTCCAGTCGGGGCCGCTGTCACGAGCCATGGGCGATGGCTCCGGTGGGGCGGCGAATGTCGGCGAAGCTTGGGATCATGAGTGCGGCCTCCTTGCGGCTCAGACGGCCGTTGCCGGCGTGAGCGCGGACAACGGCGGGGTTTCGACCAGACGCAGCGGCCGCGCCGGACGTTCCAGCGGCGGGTCCTTGTCCAGTTGCGGCAGATGGCCGAGCTTGTCGCGATGCCACGGCTCGTTGTTGCCGCTTTCCCAGGCGCGGAACGGCACGCCGAGTTCCTCGCACAGATAGCGCGCGGCGAAGCGGCCGCTGGAGGCGGCCTTGATCAGGCTGCCGCCGTTGATCCAGTGCCCGGCCATCGAAAAACCGCTCAGGCCCTGCAGACGCATGCGGTCTTTTTTGATCAGCTCGGCGAGCAGATCGTCGGCGTCGGGCGATTTCCAGGCCAGGATCGCGCCCTTGTGATTGCCGGTGTAGCGCTCGGTGGTGGCCGGTGTGCCGACATCGACCAGTTCGATGCGCTCGCCGATGCCGGGGTATTTGCTCTCCAGGAACTCGCGCACGAACTGCGCCACTTCGCGTTTCTTCGCCCAGTACTGCTTGCGGTCGCTGCTGCGCAGCGTCTTCCAGTAGTCGTAATCGCTGAAGTAGGTGCAATGGATCACCGACTTGCCCGGCGGCGCGAAGCCGTCGGAATAGCGCGAGCGCAGTTGCACCACGATGCTGCCCTGGTCGCCGCCGGGCAGGCGGGCGGCGTCGGGCTTGCTGAGCAGATACGTGGTGCTGTGCGATTCGCCAGCGGGGACATCGCCTTCGAAGCCGACGAAGGCCGAGACCACGCCGGGATAGCGTTCGCCCGGCCGGTGCAGTACGTCGTTGAATAATTTGTCCAGGCGCGGATTGCTGTACTTGCCGTCGAGCAGATTGCGCAGAGTGAACACGCCGTCACAGGCGGCGACGACATGGTCGGCGTAATGGCGCTCGCCGTTCTTGAGTTCGACCCCGACCGCGCGCCCGTCTTCGATCAACACCCGGTCCACCCGGGTTCGATAGGCGATATGCCCGCCCAGGCCGAGATAGCGTTCTTCGACCGAGCGCGACAGGCCGAGCGAGCCGCCCTGCGGAAAGCCGACGTTGTCGTTGTGCGCCTCGGCCAGGTTGTACAGATACGGCAGCACCGCGAAGTTCTGCGGGTCTTGGAAGAACATGTTGCGAAAGCCGCGGCGCAGCAGCGGATCGGCGAAGCGGTCGGCGTACGGGCCCATCTGCGCCGCGCCGGTGCGCCAGAACAGGCGGAACGCCGGCAGCACCTGGCGCAGCGTGGCCAGTTTCTCGCGCCAGGTTTCCAGCGGCGGCGGGGTCAGGAACGGATGCATGGCGAGTTTGGTGAAACGGCGCAGATCGTCGCAGAAGGCCTTGATCAGCGGCGCGTCGATCGGCGAGACCTCGCGCAGGTGTTGTTCCAGGCGGTCGGGATCGTTGTAGAACCTGACCTCGCGGCCGTGCTCATCGACGACCTTGTTGAACAGCTCGAAGTTCTTGACCGTCTTGCCGTCGAGCGCGCCCAGCTCGCGCCAGACCTGATTGGCGTTGTTGCCCGGCGCGGTGCCGTTGAGCCATTCGATGCAGTAATCGAAGATGTAGCCCTTGCGCGACCACGCCGTGCAGCAGCCACCGGGCAGCACGTGCTTTTCGAAGATGCGCGTGTCCAGCCCGCTCATCTGCCCGTAGCAGCCGGTGGCCATGCCGGCCATGCCGGCGCCGATGACGATCACCCGCGGCCTGGCGTCTGGGGCGCGCTCGCGCGCGCTCCAGTCGGGCCCGGGCCCGACGGCATCAGGCGGCATTGGTCTGCCCTCCCACCAGGATGTCGCGCGCCAAGGCCGCGTTGAGCGCGATGTAGTTGTGGTCGAGCATGTCCGCGTGCTTGCCGAAGCCCTTGTAGACCTGGCTGCGCGTGGTGGAGCTGCCATGCCAGGTGCCGCGGTGGCCGGTGCCGTAGAACACCAGCTTGTCTTCGTCGGAGATCACGCTCACCGGCGCAGCGATCACGCCGATGTTCGGGGTCTGGCTGCAGAAGCGGATGTAGTCCTTGGCCTGCTCCAGGGTCTCGTGCGCGACGATCTCCGAGCCGGTGTGCTTGCGCAGGTGTTCGGTGAGTTCGCGTTCGAAGGCTTCGAAGTGCTCGTTGCCCAGTTCGAAGGATTCCGGAATGCGATAGGAATCCATGATCACCACATTGGGCACCTCGCGGCCGCGGCGTTCGAGTTCCTTCGCCACTTCGAAGGCCAGGTTGCCGCCGAGCGAATAGCCGAACAGGGTGCAGTGGCCGTCGGGCGCGTGGATGCTTTCGATCAGGTCGGCGTAGCTGGCGATCTTTTCGTCGCCGAGGATGTAGTTGAACGACACGAACTCGTACTCGGGCATGTGCACGGCCAGCTGGCGATAGACCAGGCCGTGGCCGCCGGCGGGCGGGAAGCAGAAGATCGTCTGTTCGTGGCTGCGGCCCTGATTGAAGCGCAGGTAGGGCTGGGCGCCGGCCACCCGGCCCAGGCTGATCGCCTCGACCGTCTTGGCCATGCCGTGCAAGGTGGTGACCTTGAACAACTGGCTGACCGCGATGGCGATGTTGAACTCGGTCTGCAGGTTGTAAATCAGTTCGATCAGCTTGATCGAGCTGCCGCCGACTTCGAAGAAATCGTGCTGCAGGCCGACCTGATCCAGGCCCAGCAACTGCTTCCAGTGCTCGGCCATGCGCACCTCGTACAAGGTCACCGGCGCTTCGAACTCGGCCTGCGCGTCGTGGCCGTCCGGCGCCGGCAGCGCGGCCAGATCGACCTTGCCGTTGGCCGACAGCGGGAGCGCGTCGAGCTGCACGTAGTGGGTCGGGATCATGAAGGTCGGCAGGTACGCGGCCAGATGCTCGCGCAGCGCGCGCCAGTTCAAACTCTCGCCCTCGTTCGCAGCGATGCAGTAGGCGCACAGCGCGGTCTCGCCGTTGGCGTCTTCGCGCACGCTGAGCACGGTCTGGCCGATCGCCGGCCACGCCGCCAGCTGCGATTCGATTTCGCCGATCTCCACGCGATGCCCGCGCACCTTGACCTGATTGTCGGCGCGGCCGATCAACTGCACTTCGCCGTCGGCGCTCCAGCGCGCCAGGTCGCCGCTGCGATACACCCGCCGCGGCTGCCCGCCGCGGCCCAGCGGCAATTCACGGAAACGCTGCGCTGTCTGCTCGTCGTCGCCGACATAACCGGCGCTGACGCCGCCGCCGCCGATCCACAACTCGCCCGGCACGCCGGCCGGCACCGGCTGTTGCTGCGCATCCAGGATATACAGCGCGCTGTTGGGGAAGGCGCGGCCGATCGGCACCATGCGGCTGGCGTCCAGATCGGCGGCATCGCCTTCGAAGTAGGTGCTGTCGATGGTCGCTTCGCTAAGGCCGTAGGAATTGATCACCCGCGTCCTGGCGCCGGCCAGCGCGCGCAGGCGCCGGTATTCCTCGACCTTCCACACGTCCGAGCCGACGATCAGCAGACGCATGAAGTCCAGGCGCTTGCCTTCGCGCTCGCAGTAGTCCATCACCCCGCGCACCACCGCCGGCACGAACTCGCCGGCATCGACGCGCTGGTCGAGCATGATCTGGTACAGGCGCTGGGTGTTGAACAACAGCTCGCGGGTGATCAGCACCAGGGTGCTGCCCGAGCACAGCGCGCGGACCAGATCGCCGGCGAACACGTCGAAGGAGAAGCTCGCCATCTGCAGGTGCGCGCGGGTTTCGTCCAATCGGTACTCGCGCTCCCAGCCCGCGTAGGCCGAGGCCAGGTTGCTGTGGGTCACGCGCACCGCCTTGGGCTTGCCGGTCGAGCCGGAGGTGTAGATCACGTAGGCGGTGTGATTCGGCTCGACCGGGAAATCCACCGGCGAGGCATCGGTATCGGCGTCGGCGATCAGGTGCAGATCGTCGGGCGTGAGCACCTCGCCGTTCCAACCGGCCAACCGCTCGCGGCGTTCCTCATCGACCACCGCGAACTGCGCGCCGGCATGGCTGGCCATGTAGGCCAGGCGCTCGGAGGGATAGTCCGGGTCCAGCGGCAGATAAGCGCCGCCGGCCTTGAGCACGGCGAGCAGGGTGACGATGAGCTCCGGCGACTTGTCCAGACACAGAGCGACCACTGCGCCGTCGCGCACGCCCAGCTCGCGCAGCTTGCGCGCCAGGCGGTTGGAGCGGCGTTCCAGTTCGCCGTAGCTGAGCTGGCGGGTGTCGCCCGATTCGCTCGGCGCCGCCACCGCGATGCTATCGGGCTTGGCCTTGGCGATCTGCGCGATCAGCTGATGCACCGGGCGCGCGGCCTCGGCGGTTTCCTCCGCGCCGCTCCAGTGTTCCAGCACGGTGCGGCGTTCGTCGGCGCCGAGCAACTGCAACTGCGCGATCGAACTGTCGGCCGGCGCGCGGGTCAGCTCGTCGAGCAGGTTGACGTAGTGACCGGCCAACCGCTGCACGGTCTGGGCGTGGAACAAGTCGGTGTTGTACTTGAACACGCAGTGGAAGCGCTGGTCGGCTTCATCCTCGTAGGCCGACAAGGTGAGATCGAACTGGCCTTCTTCTTCCGGCAGTTCGATGTACTCCAGGCGGTAGCCGTACTTCTCCGTGGCGACTTTGTGCGAGAGCAGGATGAACATCGCCTGGAACACCGCCGAGCGGCTCGGATCGTGCTGCAGGCCCAGCTTCTCGACCAGCAGCACGAACGGATACTCCTGATTGTCCAGGCCGTTGAGCACGATCTGCTGCACCTGGGCGAGGATTTCCGAGATGCTCGGCTGCGCTGCCAGATTCACGTGTAGCGGCAGCGGATTGACGAAGTAGCCGTAGACCTGCGCGAACTCTTCCTGGGTGCGGCCCATCACCGGGCTGCCGACGATCACGTCGTCCTGGCCGGTGTAGCGGTGCAGCAGGATGTAGTACGCGCTCAGCAGCACCATGAACACGGTCACGCCGTTCTCGCGCGCCAGGCTGTGGATGCGCGCGCTGAGCTCGGTGTCGAGGGTGAAGAACTCCGAGGCGCCGTTGTGGGTCTGCACGATCGGACGCGGCTTGTCGGTCGGCAGGGCCAGGATCGGCACTTGCTCGGGCAGGTGATCGCGCCAGTAGCTGAGCATCTTGGCCGCGTCGCGCCCGGCCAGGAACTTGTTCTGCCAGTTGAGGAAGTCCAGGTACTTGGAGCGCACCGGCGCCAGTTCGACCTTCTCGCCGCGGCGCAGACCTTCGTACACCGCCAGCAGTTCTTCGATGAAGGTGAAGGTAGAGATCGCGTCGGAGATGATGTGGTGGACGGCCTTCATGATCACCCAGCGATCCTTGCCGCGCTTGAACAAGCGAAAGCGCACCAGCGCATCGTGTTCCAGGTCGTAGGGTTTGCGGTATTCGCGGATGATCTGCTGGTAGATCTCGTCCCAGCTCTTGTCCTGGGCGTCGAACAGGGCGATGTCGTACTTGCCTTCGGCGGAGATCTTCTGCACCGCCTGGCCCTGGTCGAGCATGAAGTTGGCGCGCAGACTGGGATGGCGCGCGATCAGCGCGCGCACCGCCGCGAACATCAGCTCCGGTTCCAGTTCGGCGCGCACTTCCACCGCGCCGCCGATGTTGTACGCGAAGCCGTCCGGATTGAGCTGCTTGAGGAACCACAACGCATTCTGGTTCTGGGTCAGCGGATAACGGGTGTCGTCGGTGTGGGCGATGAACTGCGAGGAACCGTCGTCCTGGCCGTCGGCCGCGACCAGTTCGATCAGCGCGGCATGCAGTTGCTCGCCGAGCGTGCCGATCGAGGAACTGCTGAGCAAGGTCACCACCGGCAGCGCGACCTTCAGCTCGGTGTGGATGCGCGCGCGCAGTTCCATCGCGAGCAGCGAATCCAGGCCGAGCGCGTTGAGGCTGGCGTCGGTGTCGATCTGTTCGTGCTTGATCCGCATGACCTGCGCGATCAGGCCGTGGAAACGTTCGTTGAGCAGGCTCCAGCGCGTGTCGGCGTCGGCGTCGCGGAAGGCTTCCACGAAGCTGCCGTGTTCGTTGTTGCCGCTGCCGGCGCCGTGCTTGGCGAGTTCGACCACCAGCGGCGGCGGCGAGGCGTACCAGGCCAGGAAGATCGGCCAATCGACCACGGTCGCGACCAGCAGCTGGGCGCGGTCCTGGCCGATCACGCGTTCGAGCACGTCCATGCCGGCATCGGGCGACAGCGAGCTCATGCCGCGGCTGTTGCGGTAATGGTCGATCAGGCCGAGCTCTTCGATCATGCCGGTCGCCCACGGGCCCCAGTCCAGCGCCAGCGCCGGCAGTCCCTGCGCGCGGCGATGGTGGGCGAGGGCGTCGAGGAAGGCGTTGCCGGCGGCGTAGTTGCTCTGGCCGGCGGTGGTGACCAGGGACGCGATCGAAGCGAACAGCACGAAATGTTCCAGCGGCTGATCGGCCAGGTACTTGTGCAGCAGCCAGCCGCCGACGACTTTCGGATCGTAGACGGTGTCGAAGGTCTCGCGTTCCATCTCCGCCAGCAGCGTGTCGCGCACTTGTCCGGCCAGATGGAAGGCGCCGCGGATCGGCGGCAGGTCGCGCTGGCGGTAATCGGCCAGCCAGCCGCGCAGCGCGCCTTCGTCGGTGATGTCCAGCTGGGCCAGGATCGGCTCGGCGCCGAGGCGTTCGAGTTCCTTGAGGAAGCGCACGTTGCGGCCGACGGTGGTGTCGGCTTCGGTATCGCGCCACTGCGCGCGCGGCGGCAGTTTGCTGCGGCCGACCAAGATCAGCTTACGCGCGCCGCGCTTGACCAGGGTGCGGCAGAGCAGGCGGCCCAGCGCGCCGAACGCGCCGGTGACGAGGTAAGCGCCATCGCTGCGCAAGCGCAGCGGCAGCGGCTTGGTCAGTTCCGCCGCCGGCAACAGGCGGCTGGTGTAGCGCTTGCCGTCGCGCAGGGCGATTTCGTCTTCGTCGATCGACAACACCTCGCGGCGCAGCAGCGCCGCTTCGCCGACGCGCACGGTCGGATCGTTGTCGGCGACCAGGGGCAGATCGATCAGCTTGCCGCGCTGGCCGACCAGTTCCTGGTACCACAGCACCCGGCCGATGCCCCAGGCCGGCGCGCCCAGCGGCTCGACCGCGTCGCCGCGCGCGACCGCCTGGGTGCCGCGGGTGACGATGTGCAGGCGGCCGTGCGGATGCGAGGACGCCAGCGCCTGGCTCAGCGCGATCAGCGAATAGGCGCCGCGGCTGTTGCCGCTGTGCAGTGCGCGCGCGTCGATTTCGTCGAGCGCGGGTTGATCCAGATTCCACAGATGCACGATCGCGCCGAAGCGGCCGTTGCCGGTCTTGTTCAGATCGGCGAACAGGCGCTGCAGATCCTTGTTCGCGCCGGGCGTGACCGAAGACTCGCGCAGATCCTTCTCCAGCTTGTAGCGCTTGCCCGGACGCACCAGATGCACGCGTTCGCCGCGTTGCACGGCCAATGCGGCGAGTTCGTCGCCCAGGCCTTGTTCGTCGGCGAAGATCAGCCAGCCGTCGGTCTCGCCGGCATCAATCGAATCCGCGGCGTCGGCGCTTTGCTCGATCCACTGCACGTCGGCCAGCCAGTTGTCGATCGTGCTCAGGCTGACCTTGGCCGAGGCGTTCTCGACATTGGCCGCGCGGAAGCCGCCGACGCGGCCGAGCGGGGCGCCGTGTTCGTCGTAGACGTGGATGTCGCCGATCAGTTCATCGCCGCCATCAAAGGTGATCAGCGCATGCACCCACAACGCGCGGTCGCCGATGGTGTCGGTGCGCACTTCCTGGATCGACAGCGGCAGGCGGATGCCGGTGTCGTCGGCGTCGCCGCTCTGGCGCTTGAGGATCTGCGGTGTCAGCAGCGCCTGGAAGCAGGCGTCGAGCATGGCCGGATGGAAATGATGATCGGCCGCGCCGCCTTGCAGTTGCTCGGTCGGCACGATCCGCGCCAGCGCTTCGCCGTGGCCGACCCAGACTTCCTCGATGCCCTGGAACGCCGGGCCGTAGTGATAACCCATCGCCGCCAACGCGTCGTAGCAGGCCGAACGCGCCAGATACAGCGGGCTGCGTTCGCGCACTGCGCGCGCGTCCAGCGCCGGGCCGGGGCGCTGGCCCTGACTGGCGCGGACGCTGCCGGCGGCGTGCACGGTGCGGTCCTGGCCGTCGGCGCTCAGGGTCGAGACGTTGAAGCCGGCGCCGTCGGAAGAGAACGACAACTGCACGCTGGCCGCTTCGCTGTCGGGCAGGAACAAGGCCTTGCGCAGTTCGATGTCGGCGATCGCCGCCGAGGCGCCGCCGGTCATCGCGCGCACCGCCTGCGCGGCCATTTCGATGTAGCCCGCGGCCGGGAACAACACGTTGCCCTGGATGCGGTGATCCTGCAGATACGGGAGGTGCTCGGCGTCGAGCTTGGCTTCCCAGGTCGGCTCGGCGTTGGCCATGCGTCGGCCCAGCAGCGGATGATCGAGCTGGCCCAGACGGATCTGTTCGACCGGACGCGGCTCGACCCAGTAGCGATCGCGCTTGAACGGATAACGCGGCAAGGTGACGTGGCGGCCGCGCGGATGCAGCGCGTTCCAGTCGATCGCCAGACCCAGGTTGTGCAAGCTCGCCAGCGAGGCGGCGAAGCGCGCGGCTTCGTCTTCCTGGCGGCGGATCGAGGGAACGCTCTTGGCGCTCAGGCCGCGCGCGGCGAAGCATTCGTTGATCGAGTGGCCCAGCACCGGATGCGGGCCGATTTCCAGGAACAGATCGAAACCGTCGTCGGCCATCCGGTCGATGGCGGCGCGGAAGCCGACGCTGTTGCGCACGTTCTCCCACCAGTAGCCGGCGTCGAGTTCATGGCCCTGGGCGATGCCCGGCTTGGCGGTCATGTACAGCGGCAACTGCGCCGGATGCGGCGCCAGCCCGTCCAGGCATTGCAGCAGTTCGTCCTTGATCAGATCCATCTTGGCGCTGTGGTACGGCACGCGCACGGTCAGGAACTTGGCGAACAACTGCTCGGCCTGCAGCTTGGCGGCCAGTTCGGCCAGCGCGTCCTGATCGCCGGCCAGGGTGATCGCGGTGGGGCTGTTCACCGCCGCCACCGACACGCGATCGCCGTACGGCTTCACCCGCTTGAGCGCTTCGGCTTCGGTCAGGCTGACCGCGAGCATGCTGCCGGTGTCGACCAGTTTCTGCTGCAGGCGGCTGCGGTGTACGACCACTTTCACCGCTTGTTCCAGGGTGTAGACGCCGGCGGCGTAGAACGCGGCGACCTCGCCGGTGCTGTGGCCGACGATGGCGTCGGGCACGATGCCCTTGGCGCGCCACATCGCCGCCAGCGCGATCTGCACGGCGAAGTTCGCCGGCTGCGCCAGCCAGGTGTCGCTCATCTGCGAATCGGCTTCGGCGGCGTTCATTTCATCGATCAACGACCAGTCCACGTGCTTGGACAGTTCGCGATCGCATCGCTCGATCACCTCGCGATAGATCGGATCGTTGTCGAACAACTGCCGGCCCATCGCCCACCACTGCGGGCCCATGCCGGTGAACACCCAGGCCAGCTTCGGCGCCGCGGTGCCGCGGCGTTCGTCGGCGATGATGTGCGGATGCGCTTCGCCGGCCTCGAACGCGGCCAGGCGCTCGTCGAGCGCTTCGCGGCTGTCGTAGACGAAGGACAGGCGCGCATCCAGATGCTGGCGGCGGTGGGCGAGGGTATAACCCAGGTCCTGCAGCGAGATCGCGTCGTCGCCGCCGCGCGCCAGTTCCTTGCGGATGCCGGCGACCAACTCGGGGAACGCGGCCGCATCGCGCGCGGTCAGCGGCAGGATGTTGTAGGCGCCGCTGGCGGTGGCCGGCTGCGCGTCCTGCGTTTGCGTCGCGACCTGCGTGGTCTCACGCAACGGCGCTTCTTCCAGCAACACATGCGCGTTGGTGCCGCCGAAACCGAACGAATTGACGCCGGCGCGCGCCGGGCCTTCGTGTTCGGGCCAGGCGGTGACCTGGGTCGGAATCTCGTACGGCATCGAAGCGATATCGATGTCGGGATTGATCGTGTTGAGGTTGATGTGCGGCGGAATGAGCTTGTTCTTGAGCGCCAGCGCGGTCTTGATCAGGCCGGCGACGCCGGCGGCGGCTTCGGTGTGACCGATGTTGGTCTTGACCGAGCCGACATAGCACTTGTCGCCGGGCTTGCGCCCGATCGCCAGCGCGCGGCCCAATGCCTTGGCTTCGATCGGATCGCCGACCGGCGTCGAGGTGCCGTGCGCTTCCATGTACTGCAGGCTGCCCGGTTCGATCCCGGCCTCTTCGCACACGCGCTTGATCAGCGCGACCTGCGCGTCGGGATTGGGCACGGTGATGCCGTTGCTGTGGCCGTCCTGGTTGACGCCGGTACCGACGATCACCGCATAGATCGGATCGCCGTCGCGCAACGCGTCGTCCAGGCGCTTGAGCGCGACGATGCCCACGCCCTCGGCGCGCACGTAGCCGTTGGCGGCGGCGTCGAAGGTGCGCGACTTGCCTTCCGGCGACAGGAACCCGCCCTTGGTTTCGGCGATGGTGTACTGCGGCGTCATGTGCAGCAGGGTGCCGCCGGCCAGCGCCAGGCTGGTTTCGCGCCGGCGCAGGCTGTGGCAGGCCAGATGCACGGCGACCAGCGAAGAACTGCAGGCGGTGTCGATCGACAGGCTGGGGCCGCGGAAGTCGAAGCAGTACGAGATGCGGTTCGACGCCATCGTCATCATCGTGCCGGTGGCGGTGTGCGCGGCCAGCGTCTCGAAGCTCAGGTCGGCGAACTGGACGATCTTGTAGTCCAGCGTGAAGGCGCCGACGAACACGCCGATGTCCTGGCCGGCGAGCTGGCCCGGCCGGAGGCCGCCGTCTTCCAGCGCCTCCCACGACACTTCCAGCAGCTTGCGCTGCTGCGGGTCCATGTAGTCGGCTTCGCGCGGGCTGATTCCGAAGAAGGCCGGATCGAATTCGTCGAAGCCGTCGATATACCCGCCGCGACCACCGACTAACCGGCCGGGCTTGCTCTTGTCGCTGCTGCCGAGCGTGCGCACGTCGTAGCGGTTGAGCGGCGTCGCGCTCAGGCAGTCCTTGCCTTCGATCAGGTTCTGCCAGAACGCGCGGTGATCCGACGCACCGCCGGGCAGGCGGCAACCGATGCCGACGATGGCGATGCGGTCTTCGAGCGCGGCCGGCGCGGCGTGGTGGCCTGCGCCATGGGCCGCGGCCTGCGAAGCGGCGTCATTGCTCGGAGCCTCGCTGGAGGTGGGCTTCTTGCTGGAGTCCGTCATGATCGAGTCCTTGGTTGTTACGTTGCCGACGCGAGAGGGTTGGGGAGGTGCGAAGAGCGGATCGGTTGGCGGCTACGCGCGCGGTGTTTTCCGGCGCGGCCGCAACGGGTGGATGAGGGTCGAGAAGATCGCGCCGCTGCGCGGGAACGAGCCCGGGTCGAACAGGCCGATGGCGCGCGGCCGGCGCTCGGGCCGCCAGGTGTAGCTGCCGAACAAGCGATCCCAGATCGACAGGTCCGAGCCGAAATGCCCGGCCTCGGCCTTGTCGCAGCTGTGGTGCATGCGGTGCAGCTCGGGGCTGGCGAGCAGGTGGTTGAGCCAGCCCAGGCGCACGTCGATGTTGGCGTGGACGAAATAGCCCTGGGCGATGATGAAGACGCCGACGGCGAACACCGCGTGCTCGGAAAAGCCGATCAGCGACAGGCTGACCTGGACGAAGAACTGCGCCAGCACGATGTCGAACACGTGGTTGACGCCGTTGTTGCCGACGTTGACCTTGTCCGGCACGTGATGCACGCCGTGCAGCCGCCACAGCAGCGGGATGTCGTGGCCGGCGCGGTGCACCGCGTAGCTCGCCAATGAACTGAGCAGCAGCGCCAGCGGAATTTCGGCCCACAGCGGCAGCGCCGGATGGAGCGGCGCGACCTTCGACACCACCGCCATCACCGGCACCTGGGCCAGCGCGCCGCCGATCACGGTCAGGACGAAGTACAGCGCGTACAGGCCCCATTCGCGCCGGGTCGGCAGCCACGCGCGCTCATAGGGAATCAGCCGTTCCAGCCCGGCCAGATAAACGATCGTGGCCAGTACATAGGCCATGCTGGCGGCGCCGAGATTCCACTTCAGGGTTATCGCGGTTACTGAATAGATAACCACCGACGACAATAATATCGGGTGCGCGAGATAACGTAGAAACTCGAACTTGTTTATCCGGGGCGGCGTGACCGCGGTGGCGGTTTGGTTTGGCGAAGCGGTGAGGTCGATGGCGGGGGCGGTGATAACGTCGTCTGCGTCACATCCGGAACGAG
Source organism: Lysobacter sp. TAB13 (assembly GCF_052113885.1). Classification (NCBI taxonomy): domain Bacteria; kingdom Pseudomonadati; phylum Pseudomonadota; class Gammaproteobacteria; order Lysobacterales; family Lysobacteraceae; genus Lysobacter; species Lysobacter sp. TAB13. The sequence goes on from NZ_JBFRDR010000013.1 coordinate 152,789, forward strand.
AACCCTCAGGCAGCCCCGGGCGGGAATCCGATAATGGGTTCATCGCCGCGCTCCATTATCAATATCCGCGCCGGAGGGAGTTTTTAAGGCGATATTGCGACCGCCATTGCCAAAGCCATGCGCGGCTGTAGTCACTATGGCATAAGGCATTGATTTATTTGGCGCATAGCAAGCCGTTGAATCGTCCATGCGACCCTCGCAGTGATGTGGGTTGGGCGGCTTATATAATACGTTTCCGTATTGTTTCAGCCGGGTCCGCGGGCCGGATGGCGCCCGGGTTATTCTGGGCGCCATATTCAAGGCAAGCTCAAGCCGCAGTCAAAGAAGCAGGCCCGATAATCCAGTGACGCGGATCATTCTTTGGAATATCCGTTCCCCGGCGGCAAAGATAATGTGCTGGTATGGGTCCGCCATTCGTCCGCGAGCCGCGGCGCGCGCCACCCGCGATGGCATCCATTAATGACAATCGCGCGTCCGCCCGGTGACCGACCGTCCCGGCGGACTGCGTGTACGGAATATGTCCATAACAAGGAGTCACGACGATGCAGTTGGCGACCGAACGCGTCATCGAGGTCAAACACTGGAACGACAGCTTGTTCAGCTTTCGCACCACCCGCGATCCGGGCTTCCGCTTCGACAGCGGACACTTCGTGATGGTCGGGCTGGAAGTAGACGGCAGGCCGCTGATGCGCGCCTACTCGATCGCCAGCGCGCACTACGAAGAGCATCTGGAGTTCTTCAGCATCAAGGTGCCCGACGGCCCGCTGACCTCGCGGCTGCGCCACATCAGCAGCGGCGACGAAGTGCTGGTGAGCCGGCGTCCCACCGGCACGCTGGTGCTCAACGATCTCAATCCCGGCAAGCGCCTGTATCTGCTCGGCACCGGCACCGGGCTGGCGCCGTTCCTGAGCATCATCCGCGACCCGCTCACCTACGAGCGCTTCGAAACCGTGGTGCTGGCGCACGGCGTGCGCCGCATCAGCGACCTGGCCTACGCGGATTTCCTCGAACGAGAACTGCCCGCGCACGAGTTCCTGGGCGATCTGGTGCGCGAGCGCCTGATCTACTACCCCAGCGTCACCCGCGAGCCGTTCCGCAACCAGGGCCGCATCACCGATGCGATCGCCGACGGCTTGATGGCGCAGACCCTGGGCCTGCCGGCGCTGAACCCGATCGAAGACCGGGTGATGTTGTGCGGCAGCCCGCAGATGCTCGAAGACACCGCGATGCTGCTGGAAGGCCGCGGCTTCAAGCCGTCGCCGCGCACGCGCGAGCCCGGCGACTACGTGATCGAGCGGGCGTTCGTGGAGAAGTGAGGCAGAAGCCGGGAATCGGGAATAGGGAGTCGGGAATGGGAACGGCGAAAAGCAGGCACTTGCGAGCGCATTGCTGTTGTCGATCCCGGTGCCCGGTTGGCCCACATCGGATTCCCGATTCCCCATTCCCGATTCCCGGCCTTTCAAGGAACACACATGAGTCCCTCTCCAACCTCGGTCACGCTGATCGGCGCACCGACCGACATCGGCGCGGGCTATCGCGGCGCCCGCCTGGGCCCGGAAGCGCTGCGCATCGCCGGCCTGAGCGAATCGTTGCGCGCGCTGGGCCTGGACGTGGCCGACCGCGGCAACCTGGACGGCCCGCCCAATCCGTGGACCGAACCGGTCGACGGCTATCGCCATCTCGACGAAGTGGTGGCCTGGAATCAAAGCGTGATGGACGCGGTCGGCGCCGAACTGCGCGGCGGCCGCATGCCGATCCTGCTCGGCGGCGATCACTGCCTGGGACTGGGTTCGATCACCGCCGTCGCTAGGCATTGCCGCGAACACGGCAAGAAACTGCGCGTGCTGTGGCTGGACGCGCACGCCGACTTCAACACCCACGACATCACCCCGACCGGCAACATGCACGGCATGCCGGTGGCCTGCCTGATCGGACTGGGGCCGCGTGAACTCACCCACCTGGGCGGGCAAGCGCCGGCGATGCAGGTCGATGAGATGCGCCAGATCGGTACGCGCTCGGTCGATGCCGGCGAGAAGCAACTGATCAAACGCCACGGCTTGCCGGTGTACGACATGCGCAAGATCGGCGATATCGGCATTCGCAGGGTGATGGAGCAGGCGCTGGACGGCGTGGACGACAACACCCACATCCATGTCAGCTTCGATGTCGATTTCCTCGATCCCAGCATCGCGCCGGGCGTCGGCACCGTGGTCGCGGGCGGGCCCAACTACCGCGAGGCGCAGTTGGCGATGGAGATGATCGCCGAGAGCGGACGGGTGGGGTCGCTGGACATCGTGGAACTCAATCCGATCCTGGATCGCGATAACGGCACGGCGTTGGTGGCGATCGATCTGGTGGAAAGTTTGTTTGGGAAATCGACGTTGGTTCGGGATTGAGTGGGAGCTGAAAGAGTCGCTGACGAACCGCGTCTTCTCCCTCTCCCGCTTGCGGGAGGGATTTACGCCACTCCTCACACACCCTCACCTCAACCCCTCTCCCGCACCCGAAGGAAGTCACCTTGGGTGGCAAGCAGGAGAGGGGCTCTACGTCGCTCTATCGTTCAGGCGGTTTGACTGACGGAGCGATCCAATGGCTTGCCGTCGCGCGCTCGCGATCACCACGAAGAAATCCTGTCGCTTAGACGAACAGGCGAACTCGCGCTGCTCCGATCAAAGCTCACCCATCCAGCTAAAACCCGAACGTTCGTTCGTTTATCGCGCCGAATTCGCCGACGCAATTACTTGCCGACACAAAGGTGTTGCGACGCCGCATGACGTGTGCCGTCGTCATGCTAATTTCCGGACGCACATTCGATACCCGCCTCGCACACCAAGGCCGCATCGCGCGTGGATTGCGTATGCGACTTGGGCGCCTGGCGTGGCGCGTGCCGGATGGGAACCGGCACAGGCAGGCCGCATCACCGTCATCGCATCGCAGACATCGAAGTCAGCACGTTTTCGACGAAACGTTTTCACAAGGGGGAATACCAGATGATCGCTCGCTCGCCGGGTCGCAAGTCCTTGTCCTTGGCCATCGCATTCGGCCTGGCCGCATTCGCTGCGCACGCGCAGGCGCAACAGGCCGCCGCGCCGCCGCAGGAGGAGGAAGCCAAGACGCTCGCCGGTCTGACCGTCACCGCGCAAAAGCGCGAGGAGGCGATGCAGGACGTGCCGATCTCGATCACCGCCTTGCCCGAACAGCTGCTGCGCGACACCGGCGTGCGCGACGTCAAGGACGTGCAACTGCTGGTGCCGGGCCTGACCGTCAGCAGCACCCAGAGCGAAGTGCAGACGGTGGCGCGCATCCGCGGCATCGGCACGGTCGGCGACAACGCCGGTCTGGAATCCTCGGTCGGCGTGGTCATCGACGGCGTGTACCGCCCGCGCAACGGCGTGGGCTTCGGCGACCTGGGCGAGATCGAGCGCATCGAAGTGCTCAAGGGCCCGCAGGGCACGGTGTTCGGCAAGAACACCTCGGCCGGCGTGATCAACGTGATCACCCGCCGCCCGAGCTACGACACGACGGTGGAGGGCGAATTCACCATCGGCAACTACGGCGCGCTGGGCGCGGCCGGTTCGCTCAACACCACGATCGGCGAGAACGCAGCCTTCCGCATCTATGGCGCCAAGCGCAAGCGCGATGGCTTCACCGATGTCGAAGTGGGCCGCGGCCCGCGCGGCGAGCGCGAGGACGGCGACCAGAACTTCCACACCTTGCGCGGCCAGCTGCTGTTGGAGCCGACCGAGAACCTCGACATCAACCTGATCGCGGATTTCACCAGCCGCGAAGAAAACTGCTGCGTCGGCCTGACCACGGTGCGCGGACCGACCTCGGCGATCATCAACGGCCTGGTCGGCGGCATCGGCGTGGCGCCGGTGGCCGATCCGTTCGCGCGCCGCGCCTGGAGCAACCGGCCGACCACGCAGGACATCAAGGACAAGGGCATTTCCGCCGAGGTCAACTGGATCACGCCGTGGTTCGGCGGCGCCACCCTGACTTCGATCACCGCCTCGCGCGATTGGCAGGCGATCAACGGCCTGGACTTCGATTTCACCACCGCCGACATGATCTACCGCGACGCCGATCCGGACGAATCGTTCACCGGCTTCAAGCAGTTCAGCCAGGAATTCCGCCTGACCGGCGCGACCAACAAGCTCGACTGGATGGTCGGCTTGTTCTATGCCGACGAAGACCTCAAGCGCAACGATTCCTACAGCCTGGGCGCGCACTACGAGCCGTATCTGTCCACCGCCGTGCTGAGCCAGATCGCCGCGCGGTTCCCGGCCGGCGTGGTCAACACCGCCAACGCCGCGACCTTCCTGTCGCAGGCGGCGGGGCGTCCGTTCGGCAGCAGCTTCGGCGGCCTCGGCGCGCTCGACCGTTATCAGCAGAACAGCAAGAGCGTGGCGTTGTTTACGAACAACACCTGGCACGCGACCGATCAGCTCGATATCACCCTGGGCCTGCGCTACACCAAGGAAAACAAGGAACTCGATTCGGTCTACAGCAATCCCAACGGCGGCCTGGGCTGCGGCGCGGCGTTGTCGAACCCGGCGCGGGTCGGCCAGGCGCTGGCCGCGCGCGGCGTGCCGGTCGCCGCGCTCGGCGCGCTGGTGCCGCAGGTGGTCGGCTTCATGTGCTTGCCGTGGGCCAACACCTTGCACAACGGCCGGGTGACCAATCAGGAGCGCGACGAGAAGGAATGGTCGGGCACGGTGAAGGCCGCGTATCGCTGGAACGAGCACGTGATGGGCTACGCCTCGGCCGCGCGCGGCTACAAGGCCGGCGGTTTCAACCTCGATCGCGTGCAGTCCTCCAACGGCCTGTCGGCGGGCACCGCCGGCATTACGCCGGTCAACGACACTTCGTTCCCGGGCGAGTTCGTCGATAGCTACGAGTTGGGCGCCAAGACCACCTGGGCCGGCGGCAACTTGTTGCTCAACGCGACCTTGTTCCACCAGACCTATACCGACTTCCAGCTCAACAGCTTCCTGGGCACCAGCTTCGTGGTGCGTTCGATTCCGGAAGTGGTGTCGCAAGGCATCGACACCGAAATCTTGTGGCAGACGGGCCTGAAGGGCCTGATGCTGCAGGGCGGTGTGATGTACGCCGACACCAAGTACGGCGACGATCCCTTGCCCGACGCCGACCTGGCCAAGCTGCCCGGCGCGCGTGCGAGTTTCGCGCCGCTGTGGTCGGCCTCGGCGTCGGTGACGTACCAGTGGGATTTCTCTTCCGACCTGATCGGCCGCTTCAACATCGGCGCGAAGTATGCCTCCGACTACAACACCGGTTCCGATCTCGACCCGGAGAAGTCGCAGGACGCCTACACCGTGGTCAACGCGCGGCTGGGCTTCGGCGCCAAGAACCGGCGCTGGATGATCGAGGCCTGGGCGATGAATCTGTTCGACGAGGAATACAAGCAGGTCGGCTTCGACGCGCCGCTGCAGACCGGTTCGTGGAATGCCTTCCTCGGTGCGCCGCGTACTTATGGCATGACCTTCCGGGTGATGTACTGAGGGACCGGCGATGCTCCCGCCGCTGCGCATGCGGCGTGGCGGGAGCGGGGCAGGCGAATCTTTCGTTGGGTTTCGTCAGTCCGTTCGTAGCCGCCGCTCCTGCAGTTGCACTGCAGGAGCGGCACAAGCCGCGGCCGCACCGTTTCAAGAACGGCGTTTGCGACGACGCGAAAGCTCAGGCGTCGATCTCGCGCATCACACCCGCCGCCATCGCACCGGCTGACACTTGTCAGCGATCGTCGCTGCAAGCGCCAAACCGCCGCTGGCGATGACTAGCGGCACATGCCCGCGCCGGTCCGCGCGCCTAGCGTGAGCCGCGAACCATGGGCCATGGACCGGTATCGCCCGCGGACGCGACGTTCGCTTTCCACGCATCGGACTCCCGCATGACTTCCTTGATCAAACCGCTGGCGCAAGCGTCGGCGGCGTTGGCGCTGTGCGCCGGTTTGTCGTCGCCGTCCTTCGCCGCCGCGACCACGCCGGCGCAAACCGCGCCGACGATTTTCTCGCCCGGGGTGATCTCCGGCGCCGGCCACGACTCCGCGCCCGCGTTCACGCCCGACGGCGACACCGTCTACTTCGGCCGGCAGGCACCGGACACGGCGGTGATCATGGAATCGCACCGCATCGCCGATGGCTGGAGCGAACCGCGCATCGCGGATTTCTCCGGCGAATGGAGCGACATGGAACCGGCGATGGCGCCCGACGGCTCGTACATGGTCTACGTGTCCAACCGGCCGGCGCGCGCGGGCGACAAACCCGGCGACGGCTTCTACAACGGCAAGGCCTGGCCCGGCAAAGCCAGCGCGCTGTGGCAAGTGCGCCGTACTGGCAAAGACTGGAGCGCGCCGGAGCGTTTGCCGGAACAGATCAATCGCAGCACCTCGATCTACGCCCCGGCCGTCGCCGCCGACGGCTCGCTGTACTTCATGCATCCCAACGCCAAGACCGGCAATTTCCAGCTGTTCCGCAGCCAAATGCGCGATGGCCGGTATGAGGAACCGCAGCCGCTGCCGTTCAGCGGCGGCGAGCAGAACGACGTCGATCCGGCGGTGGCGCCGGACGAATCGTTCCTGATCTTCGGCTCGCGGCGCGAGCCGGCCAGCAAGTCGATGGATCTGTTCGTGGTGTTCCGCGGCGGCGCGGGCTGGGGCACGCCGCAGTGGCTGGGCGATGTGGTCAACGGCCCGAACTCGGATGCCGAAGCGCGCTTGAGTCCGGATCTGAAGACGCTTTACTTCAGCAGCGAACGCACGGTGCCGGCGGGGTATCCGCGGACTCGCGAGCAGACCCGCGCCGATCTGAAGCGCATCGCTGCTTGGGATAATTCGCTTTACAACATCTGGCAGGTGCCGTTGCGGCCGTTGTTGGAGAAGTATCGTGGGGAGGGTGGGGCGCGGTAGGGGCGGCGTAGGTCCACGCTCGTCATCCCCGCGGAGGCGGGGATCCAGGGCTTTATCGCGACGTACCTTTCGGGTGGAGAGTCGGCCGTCTGAAGTCAGAGGGGCGATGGGAGATCGAGCCCTCCGGCCGTCATCCCCGCGAAGGCGGGGATCCAGGGCTTTATCGCGACGTACCTTTCGAGTTGAGACGCGGCCGTCTGAAGTCAGAGGGGCGATGGGAGATCGAACCCTCCGGCCGTCATCCCCGCGAAGGCGGGGATCCAGGGCTTCATCGCGACGTATCTTTCGGGGCAGGCGCGGCCGTCTGAAGTCAGGCGGGCTTCGCTCCCGATCGATTGGCGACCCGGCCAGGGCTGGCCGCCCTGGCGTTCGTGGATGCGCGAGCCTGCGGCTCGCAAGCGCATCCACTCACCCAGCAAAGCCGTGCAGCCTTGGCCCGTTATAGTGGGCGCCATGACCGCAGACGCCTCCGACATCGCCTTGCAGCGCCTCGCCCAGCAGATCGGCGAGGACGCCCGCCTCAATCACCACATGCTGGTCACCGCCGAAAGCTGCACCGGCGGCTGGATCGCCAAGACCCTGACCGATATCGCCGGTTCCTCGGCCTGGTTCGAGTGCGGGCTGGTCGCGTACAGCTACGAGGCCAAACAGGCCTTGCTCAGCGTGCGTCCGCAGACGCTGGAGCAGTTCGGCGCGGTCAGCCGCGAGACGGTGATCGAAATGGTCTCCGGCGCCCTGGCCAATACCGGAGCGACCATCGGCGTCGCGGTGACCGGCATCGCCGGGCCCGGCGGCGGCACCGAGGACAAGCCGCTCGGCACGGTCTGGATCGCCTGGAAACGCCGCGGCGGCTATCCGCGCGCGGAGGTCTTCCACTTCGACGGCGATCGCGAGGCGGTGCGCCGCCAGACCGTGGCCGCGGCCCTGATGGGCATGCAGGCGCTGGTCGCCTGAGCCCTTCCGCGTGATCCGGCGCGCCCGGAAAGCGCGCGCCGCGATCAATCCAAATCGCGCGTCCACACCTGCCCGACCAGATCGTGGCCGAAGCTGTGGTGGCGCTCTTCCTCGATCAGCTTGAAGCCGTAGTCCTCGTAAATCCGCCGCGCCGAGGTCAACAGATCGTTGGTCCACAGCAGCATGCGTCGGTAGCCGGCCGCGCGAGTGAATTCGATGCAGGTTTGCACCAGGCTGCGGCCGACGCCGAGCCCGCGCGCGCGCGGATCGACCAGCAGGCAGCGCAGTTGCGCGGTATCGGCATCGTCCTCGTTGCGCACCACGAACACGCAGCCGATGCGCTCGCCGTCCAGTTCGGCGATCCAGCAGCGCTCGCGCTCGGGATCGTGCGCGGCGGCGAAGCGCGCGAACAGGCCCGCCACCAGCGCTTCGAAATCGCCGTTCCAACCGTATTCGTCCGCGTACAGCCGGCCGTGCCGCTCGATCGCCCAGCCGATGTCGCCGATCCGGTGGGTGCGGATTTGCACCCGCTGCGCTGCCGGCAGCGTCTGCGGCGACAGCGCGAGCTCGGCTTCGCCGATCGCGCGCAGCAGGCGGTCGCGCTCCAGCGGAGACAACGCCGCCAGCATCGCCGCGGTGGCCTCGTGCGAGCTGCGGTCGAGCAGGGCGAAGGCCTCGCGGCCCTTGGCCGACAGGGTCAGCACGAAGCTGCGCGCGTCGAGTTCGGAGCGGGTTTTCTCGACCAGGCCGGCGTCGGCGAAGGTCTGCAGGATCCTGCTCAGATAGCCCGGGTCCAGGCCCAGCGTGTCGCCGATGTCGCGCGCCGCGACTGGTTCGCGTTGGGCCAGTTCGAACAACACCCGCGCCTGGGTCAGCGGAAAGCGGCTGCCCAGCAAGTCCTCGTGCAGCACGCCGATGCGCCGGGTGTAGAACCGGTTGAAGGCGCGGATGGCGTCCACTTCGGCGGTTTCGATATCGGTGGCCATGACGGCGTCTCGATGGGGCAGAGCCGCAGATTCGGATAACTAATTGACTATGTCAAATAAATTTCCGCCTCAGCGGTCTTGCCGTCCCGGGTCGTTAGTAGTAATACTACTAACCATGAATCTGACCGACACCCAGCAAGCCATCCTCGCGCTGATCGCGGAACGGATCGACGCCGAGGGTATCCCGCCGTCCCAGACCGAGATCGCCAAGGCCCTGGGCTTCAAGGGCGTGCGCGCCGCGCAGTACCACCTCGACGCGCTCGAGGCGGCCGGCGCAATCGAACGCACCCCCGGCCGGGCCCGCGGCATCCGCGTGCTGCAGCCGCCGCAGCAGGCCCAGCGCGAGCTCGGCCTGGTCTCGGCCAACGACGAAGAGGCGATCCGCCTGCCGGTACTGGGCCGGGTCGCCGCCGGTTCGCCGATCGGCTCGGGTGCCGGGGTCGAGCCGGACAACTACGTGCTGCTCGACCGCAACATGTTCTTCCCGTCGCCGGACTATCTGCTCAAGGTCAAGGGCGACTCGATGCGCGACGAAGGCATCTTCGACGGCGACCTGATCGGCGTGCACCGCACCCACGACGCGCGCTCGGGCCAGATCGTGGTCGCGCGCATCGACGATGAAATCACCGTCAAGCTGCTCAAGATCGGCAAGGACCGCATCCGTCTTCTGCCGCGCAATCCCGATTACGCGCCGATCGAGGTCCAGCCCGATCAGGATTTCGCCATCGAAGGCCTGTACTGCGGCCTGGTCCGGCCCAATCGCTGAACCATGGGACGCGCAAAGGCCAACGTCGATCGTTACGGCTCGGTGCGCGCCTGCGCGCCCGTACACGCCGCGCAAGCGGCATTGCAAGGCCTGGATGAGTCGATTTCCGCCTCGATTTCGAGGAAAAATCCGACCCCCGCCCAGGCCGTGCCCCGGCTTACCGCCACGGTGGCGGGCGATAATTTAGTTCCAGGCGCGACGGTCTCAGTCTCTGCGATGCGCGTCCTCTAACTTCCCCTCACCACGACAGACTTAAGGAATACAGCGATGGACGAGAACAAAAAGCGCGCTCTTGCGGCCGCCCTGGGCCAGATCGAAAAGCAATTCGGCAAGGGCTCGGTGATGCGCATGGGCGACCGCGCGGTCGAAGTCGCCGAGGTCATCGGCACCGGCTCGCTGATGCTCGACATCGCGCTGGGCATCGGCGGCCTGCCCAAGGGCCGCGTGGTCGAGATCTACGGCCCGGAATCCTCCGGCAAGACCACGCTGACCCTGCAGGCCATCGCCGAATGCCAGAAGAAGGGCGGCACCGCGGCCTTCATCGACGCCGAGCACGCGCTCGATCCCATCTACGCCGCCAAGCTCGGCGTCAACGTCGATGACCTGCTGCTGTCGCAGCCCGACACCGGCGAGCAGGCGCTGGAAATCGCCGACATGCTGGTGCGTTCGGCCGCGGTCGATATCGTGGTCATCGACTCGGTCGCCGCGCTGACCCCCAAGGCCGAAATCGAAGGCGAAATGGGCGACCAGCTGCCCGGCCTGCAGGCCCGTCTGATGAGCCAGGCGCTGCGCAAGCTGACCGGCAACATCAAGCGCTCCGGCACCCTGGTGGTCTTCATCAACCAGCTGCGCATGAAGATCGGCGTGATGATGCCGGGCCAGAGCCCGGAAGTGACCACCGGCGGCAACGCGCTCAAGTTCTACGCCTCCGTGCGCCTGGACATCCGTCGCATCGGCGCGATCAAGAAGGGCGACGAGATCATCGGCAACCAGACCAAGATCAAGGTCGTCAAGAACAAGCTTGCCCCGCCGTTCAAGCAGGTCGTCACGGAAATCCTCTACGGCGAAGGCATTTCGCGCGAAGGCGAGCTGATCGACATGGGCGTGGAAGCCAAGCTGGTCGAGAAGTCCGGCGCCTGGTACAGCTGCGGCGATGAGCGCATCGGCCAGGGCAAGGAAAACGCGCGCCAGTACCTCAAGGAAAACCCCGAGGTCGCCGCGCGCCTGGAAGCGCAACTGCGCGAGAAGTTCGTCCCCAGCGACGCACCGCGCGAAGAGGCCGTCGAGGACTGATCCTCGCCGGCACGGTTAGATGAGTTCCGATCGGGATGACGGACGGCGCCATGGTGGTGGCGCCGACGGCACGGCCGGGCAGGGCGATGAGCCCTCGCCCGGCCGTAGCGGTGCGCGTCTCGATGAATTGCGCGCGCGGATGCGCGCGATCGAAAGCAACGCCAAGGCGGCGGCTTCGCTTCGCGGTGAAGCCGGCCGCGGTGGCGAGTCGGGCAACCGCGCGAGCGGAGCGGCCCGATCCGTCGAGGCCGAGGCCGGCGCAGGTGCCGGTATCGATGCCGAAACCGAAGGCGACGAAACATCGTCAGCGTTCAAGGCAGGAGCCGAGCGCAAGCCGCGCCGCTCCGGCCTGGGCGGCGGCGGCTTCGGCCAGCGCCGAAACCGCCCGAAGCGACCCGCGTACGGCTCGGAAATGAACGAGTCAGAAGACGAGCCAGAACGAAGCCACACGGCTTCGGGGCGGGACGCCGCGGCGCGGCCCAGGTGGCCGGCCACTTGGTCGCACCGTCCCGGCTCCCTCGATGCCGAAGATGAATCGCCGCGGCTCGCCGCAGCGGGCGAGGGGCCGGCCAACCCCGGCGGACCGGCTGCATCCGAGCTGCAATCCGGCCCGGATTCCGGCGCCGAGGCCGCTTTCGACAACGACTACACCCCGTTATTCGACGAAAGTCTAAGCGACGCCTCCCGTGGTTCGCGCCGGCGGGGCGCGCGCGAGCAGACCGCGACCCAGCGCGCCCTGGGCCTGCTGACCCGGCGCGAGCATTCGCGCAAGGAACTGACCCGGAAACTGACCTCGCGCGGGCTCGATCGCGAGGAGGCCGTGGCGGCCGTCGATCAGCTCGCTGATGCCGGCTGGCAGAACGACGCCCGCTTCGCCGAGAGCATGATTCGCAGCCGCGCCGGCAACGGCTACGGCCCGGTGCATATCCGCGCCGAGCTGGCCATGCACGGCCTGGACAGTCAGATCGTCGCCGAGGCGCTGCAGAACTACGAAGGCGATTGGCTCGACAATGCCCGCGAATTGGCCCGGCGCCGCTACGGCGAGGGCTATTTTCTGGACCCGGCATTGCGCCGAAAGGCCGCGGATCTGCTGATACGGCGCGGCTTCGACAGCGAAACCGTGCGTAATGCCAGTCGTTCCTGTGCGCAGGACTGAACGGCCGGGCATATTTGCTGCGCAGCCTTGCGCATAAAGCCCCCGGGCCTGCTAGGCTACGCGGCTTTCGGGTCCCCGGGTTGCCTGTTCCAGTCGATGCCCCCATCGTGGTGGCATGGGTTCGGTCGAGCGGTCCGCTCCCGACCAGGCGACTATCTCCCAGGCATGAAGACCACCACTGAAATCCGCAGCGATTTCCTCGAGTTTTTTCGGGGCAAGGGCCACACCATCGTGCCGTCGGCACCGTTGGTGCCGGCTAACGACCCGACCTTGTTGTTCACCAACTCGGGCATGGTGCAATTCAAGAACGTATTCCTCGGCAGCGAGAAGCCGGGCTACGTGCGCGCGGCCGACGTGCAGCGCTGCCTGCGTGCCGGCGGCAAGCACAACGACCTCGATCAGGTCGGCTATACCGCGCGTCACCACACCTTCTTCGAAATGCTCGGCAACTGGTCCTTCGGCGATTACTTCAAAGACGACGCCATCACCTGGGCCTGGGAACTGCTGACCCAGGTGTGGGGCCTGCCGGCCGAACGCCTGCTGGTCACCGTCTACCACACCGACGACGAAGCCTTCGATCTTTGGAACAAGAAGATCGGCGTGCCGGCCGAACGCATCGTGCGCATCGGCGACAACAAGGGCGCGCCGTTCGCTTCGGACAATTTCTGGCAGATGGCCGACACCGGCCCCTGCGGCCCGTGCACGGAAATCTTCTACGACCACGGCGCGCACATCGCCGGCGGCCCGCCGGGTTCGCCCGACGAGGACGGCGATCGCTTCATCGAAATCTGGAACCTGGTGTTCATGCAGTTCGACCGCCAGCCCGACGGCACGCTGCTGCCGTTGCCGGCGCCGTGCGTGGACACCGGCATGGGCCTGGAACGTCTGGCGGCGGTGCTGCAGGGCGTGCACGGCAACTACGAGATCGACCTGTTCCGCCATCTGATCGCGGCCGCGGCCAAGGCCACCGGCACCGCCGATCTGGAAAACAAATCGCTGCGCGTGATCGCCGATCACATCCGCGCGTGTTCGTTCCTGATCGTGGACGGCGTGCTGCCGTCCAACGACGGCCGCGGCTACGTGCTGCGCCGGATCATCCGCCGCGCGCTGCGCCATGGCTGGATGCTCGGTCAGAAGGGCCCGTTCTTCCACAAGCTGGTCAAGGCGCTGGTCGAAGTGATGGGCGATGCCTATCCGGAACTGGCCGCCAAGCGCGAGTTCGTCGAAGCCGCGCTGGCCGCCGAAGAAGAGCGCTTCGCCGCGACGCTGGATTCGGGCATGCGCATCTTCGACGAGATCGCCACGCGCTCGCACGGCACCATCGCCGGCACCGACGCGTTCAAGCTCTACGACACCTACGGCTTCCCGGCCGACCTGACCGCCGACATCGCGCGCGAGCGCGGCCTGTCGGTGGACATGGCCGGCTTCGAAGTCGAGATGGAAAAGCAGCGCATCATCGCGCGCAAGGCCGGCAAGTTCGGCAACGCGACCACGATGCCGGCCGAACTGGCCGCGCAGCTGGCGCCGACCGAATTCCTCGGCTACGACCACCTCACCGAAGGCGGCCTGCAAGTCGTGGCGCTGCTGCGCGACGGCGCGCCGGTCGAGCAGCTCGACGCCGGCGACGAAGGCGTGGTCATCCTCGACCGCACCCCGTTCTACGCCGAAAGCGGCGGCCAGGTCGGCGACACCGGCGAGCTCGACGAAGCCGGCACCCGTTTCGTGGTCGGCGATACGCAGAAGTTCGCCGGCCAGTTCCACGGCCACATCGGCACGCTCACCGCCGGCAGCCTCAAGCGCGGCGACCGCGTCCTGGGCGCCGTGGACGAAGCCCGCCGCTCGGCGACTGTGCTCAACCATTCGGCGACCCACCTGCTGCACGCGGCCCTGCGTCGCCTGCTCGGCGACCATGTGACCCAGAAGGGCTCGCTGGTCGCTCCGGACCGCCTGCGTTTCGACTTCTCGCACTTCAACCCGCTGACCGACGCCGAGCTCGCCCAGATCGAGCGCCAGGTCAACAGCGACGTGCGCCGCAACTACGAAGCCGAAGTCCACCAGATGGGCATGCAGGAAGCCATCGACTTCGGCGCCATGGCGCTGTTCGGCGAGAAGTACGGCGACCGCGTGCGCGTGCTGCGCATGGGCGAGGCCTCGACCGAACTGTGCGGCGGCACCCACGTGTCACGCACCGGCGACATCGGCCTGTTCAAGATCGTGGCCGAAAGCGGCGTCCAGGCTGGCGTGCGCCGGATCGAGGCGTTGACCGGGCAGGGCGCGCTGGATTATGTAGCCGAAGAGGAGCAGCGCCTGGAGCAGGCCGCGCGCCTTCTCGGCGGCAACGCGGGCGACGTGGCCGACAAGCTGCGCGCGCTGCTGGACCGGCAGAAGAAGCTCGAACGCGAGTTGGAATCGATTAAAGCCAAGGCCGCTTCCGGCGCCGCCTCCGACCTGGTCGCCTCGGCGGCGCAGATCGGCGCGGTCAAGGTGGTAGCGACCCGGCTGGAAGGGTTTGACGCCAAGGCGTTGCGCGAGGCGGTAGACAGCCTCAAACAGCAGCTTGGCGACGCGGTGATCGTGCTGGCGGGCGCCAGCGACGGTAAGGCGGCCTTGGTCGCTGGAGTGAACGGAAGCGCGGCTGGCAAGGTCAAGGCGGGGGAACTCCTCGCGCACGTGGCCAGTCAGATCAACGGTAAAGGCGGCGGCCGTCCGGACATGGCGCAGGGCGGAGGCGATGACGGCCCGGCCCTGATCCAGGCTCTTGCGGGCGTTGCGCACTGGGTTGAGAGTAAGCTTGTCTGAATGGCGAACAGTGACCTCTATCGCTTGCGACCTAGTTTGACCGGTCGCTAAGATGGTTCACGTTTGTGTACAAATTGAAGCATTCTTCCTGATGGAAAAGAATGCCAACGCCGGTACTACGGTCCCGGCTCGAGGAGGTTTTCAATGCTGATCCTGACGCGTCGCGTCGGCGAAACCCTGATGATCGGCGACTCGGTGACCGTCACCGTGCTCGGCGTCAAGGGGAACCAGGTGCGTATCGGTATTACCGCACCGAAAGATGTCGCGGTCCATCGCGAGGAGATTTATCAGCGCATCCAGCGAGGCGAGGACGCGTCGGACGATTCTGGCAAAAACGCCGGCGGCTGATAAAAAAAGTTTGTCGCAAGCGTTGCCGTAAAACGGGTGAGCCGTTATGCTTCCCGCCCGCATTGCTTCAATAGATGCGGAGAGTTGCCCGAGAGGCTGAAGGGGCTCCCCTGCTAAGGGAGTATAGGGTCAAAAGCTCTATCGAGGGTTCGAATCCCTCACTCTCCGCCAGTTACAAATGGAAGCCGCCAATGGCGGCTTTTCTTTGCTAATTGTCGGTTTGGCGGTATCGATGATCAGCAAAAAAGAGTTTGAAAAATGTTGACGATGCGCTGATTAATCGTCATAATTTTCCAACTAGGCGCCCGTAGCTCAGCTGGATAGAGCACCAGGCTACGAACTTGGGGGTCGGAGGTTCGAATCCTTCCGGGCGCGCCACTACAAAGAAAGCCGGCAATCGAAAGATTGCCGGCTTTTTCTTTGCGCGTTTTCTTTACCTGTTCGCGCCTTGCGCAGCGCGTGTTCATGCCTTGCGCGGTCGCCGGGCCGATGGCGTGTAACGAGGTTCGAATGCAAAGCGCATCGGTCAGCGATGCACGGCGCAGGCGTCGAGTTCCGAATGCCGTCGCGGTCGCCGCGCGAAGACGCCGGCTGCGATCTCCGGGCTCATCCGGCGCACGCGCCACCGGCACGAACCTATGCCTTGCGCACGCGTGCGCTTGCCACCATAGTCCCGGCCTTTCTGGCCAAAGGACCCCGCCATGAACGCCATCGTCGCGATTCATCCGTACAAGACCCACGGCATGTGGGTGTTCGACGACCTCGCGGTCGGACTGCGCGAGGAGCCGTTCGTCTCCGGTGCCGACACGATCATCGATCACATGGTCGCCGGCATCGACGGCGCGCAGAACGGCTTCACCCTGCTGTTCTCGACCAATCCGTTTCCGGGCTATCAGCTGCAGCTGGACTGGCAGCGCGCCGACCTCAGCGGCAACTGGTATCGCAGCGAATCGATCGGCATGGAAGGCTGGCTGTGCCCGGCCTTGCTCAAGTACTTCGATGCGCCGCCGCCGACGCTGTACGCGCAATTCCGCGCCAAGGCCGCGTAAGGCGGGCAGTCGTCTCGCGCACGAGCGCCCGGCGCGCCCGTGCGCGGCGCGACTTGAGCGGCCGCTACACGCGATCGTGGATTGAAGCGGCCCAAGCGCATGCGCCGCACGCGCCGGTCGAACCCGGCTTTCAGCGCGTCTCGATGAAACGCAGCCCCACGCCCGGCTCGGTGGCGATATAGCGCGGCGCCGCGGCGTCGTCGCCGAGCTTGTGGCGCAGCTTGCCGACCAGGATGCGCAGGTAATGCGTGTCCTCCTGATGCGTCGGCCCCCACAGCTCGCGCAGCAGCTGCGGCTGCGTGACCACGCGTCCGGCGTGCTGGAACAGCATCGCCAGCAACGCGTACTCCTTGCGCGCGAGCACCACCGGCTCGCCGTGCAGATGCACCTCGCGCCGCGCCAGGTCGATGCGCAGATGGCCGTCGTCGAACACCGGCAGGGTCTCGCCCTGCGGGCCGTGCGCGCGCAGCAGGGCGCGCACACGCGCCATCAGCTCCTGCACGCCGAAGGGTTTGGTGACGTAGTCGTTGGCGCCGCCGTCGAGCGCGGCGACCTTTTCCGATTCGCTGGAACGCACGGTCAACAGGATCACCGGCACGCCCGACCACTGGCGCAGTTCGCGCAGCACGTCGTGGCCGTCGCGATCGGGCAGGCCCAGATCCAGGATCACCAGGTCCGCGCCGCGCGTGGCCAGCGTTTCCAGGCCGCTATTGCCGTTCTCGGCCAACTCGACCGCATAGCCCTGGGCGCGCAGGGCGATGTCGAGAAACTTGCGGATCTGCGGCTCGTCGTCGATCACCAGCACGCGCACGGGCGGCGCGGCCTGCGGGTGCGAATGCGGAGCGTGGTCCTCGGTCATGGCGCGGCGGCGGGCTCGGGTTCGATAGGCGGCAGGGTAATGCGGATCGTGGTGCCGCGGCGACCCTGGGCATCGGGCTGGCCGGGCAGGGCGACGACGTTGCCGCCGTGCGCGCCGATCATGCCCTGGCAGATCGCCAGCCCCAGGCCGGTGCCCTGGCGGCCGCGATCGCCGCGCTCGACGCTGTAGAACATGTCGAAGATGCGCGCGCGTTCGTCCTCGGGAATGCCCGGGCCGCGATCGCTGACGTCGATGCGCAGCACCTGCTCGGGCTGGGCGCCGGGCTCGTTATCGACCCGGCGCGCGTCGATGCTCACCGGCGTGTCGGGCGGGGAGAACTTCACCGCGTTCTCGATCACGTTGAACAGCGCTTGCTCGATCAGCGCCGGATGCACCCAGATCGGGCCGAGCCCGGGCTGCAGCCGCACCTCGAAGCGCGCGCCGGGCTCGTAGCGCTGCAGGCGTGTGACCGCCGAGCCGATCAATTCGTCCACGCCGATCCAGTCGCGATTGAGCGCCAGCCCGCCGTGGCCCAGCCGGGTCATGTCGAGCAGATTCTGGATGTAGCGATCCAGCCGTTCGCCTTCGATGCGGATGGTTTCCAGCAAGGCGTGGCGGTCCTCGCGCGGCATCGCTTCGGCGTAGTTGTCCAGGCTGCTGGCGGCGCCGATGATCGAAGCCAGCGGCGAGCGCAGATCGTGCGAGACCGAGGACAGCAGCGCCGAGCGCAGGCGTTCGGTTTCGCCGCTGACGCGCGAGTCTTCCAGGTCGGCGACCAACCGGGTGCGCAGAACCGCCTGGGCGACATCGTCGGTCATCGCTTCGGCCAGCCGGCGTTGCTCGGCGCCCAGTCGCGTCAACGACTGCGCGAACCGCAGTCCCACCACGCCCGCGGCCGGCGCGTCGGCGTTGCTGCCTTTCAACGGCAACAGCCACCAATCCGACCCAGCCAAGGTATCGGTGTAGCGGCCGGCGGGCTGGCGATGCTTCAGGCTCCAGTCGGCGGCGGCGCGGTCCTTGTCGTTCATCTCCGGCAACTGCTCGCCGCGCAGCGGCGCGTCGCCGATGTAGACGAAGGCTTCCACGCCCAGCGAGCGCTTGAGCGCGTTGCGTCCGGCGCGCACGACCTGGCCGACGTCGGCGGCGGTGGACAATTCGCGGCCGAGGCTCTGCAGTTCGGTCGCGTGCGCATTGGACGCGCGCAAGGCCAGCACCTGCATGCGCAGCTTCGAGGCCAGGCGGCCGGCGACCAGCGCCGCGGCCAGGAACAGCATCACCGTCGCCACGCCCTGGCGCGCGCCGATCAGCAGGGTGAAGCGCGGTTCGATGAAGAAGAAGTTGTATGCGAGAAAGCACAGCACCGAGGCGATCACCGCCGCGGTCATGCGCGTGCGCGCGGCGACCACGACCACCGCGACGATGAAGATCAGCGACAGATCGCCCAGGCCGATCCAGCGCTCGGCGACCCAGGCCAGGGCGGTGGCGAGGGTGGCGGCGAACACCGCCAGCGCCGCGTCGCTGCGATTGAGCAGGCCGCGCAGACGTCCGCCGTTGTCGCGCATCGACCGCCGCGCCTTCGCGCGCGCTTCCGGCGTGCTGACGATGGTCAGCTCGTAGTGCGCGCCGCGCTGGATCAGCTGCTGGGTGAGGGTGCGATTGATCATGCGCGCGAGCGGCCGCTCGCGGGTGCGGCCTAGCACGATGGTCGATACGCCGGCGCGTTCGCCGTGATCGAGCAAGGCATCGACGATGCTGTTGCCGTGCAGCACCACCGCCTCGCCGCCGAGCCGGCGGGCAAGGGCGAAGGCGCGGTCGAGTTCGGATTGGCGCGCCTCGTCGGGCGCGCCGCCGGTATGGACGGTGACCACGATCCACGGCGAATCGCGGCGTTCGGCGATGCGCCGCGCCACCCGCACCAGGTATTCGGACTGGCCGAGCCCGTCGATGGCGACCATCACCGCGCGCCGCAGCGGTACGCCGGGCAGGCCGCGCGCGGTCTGGGCCTCGCGCAGGTCGCTGTCGACGCGATCGGCGGCGGTCTGCATCGCCAGTTCGCGCAGCGCGGTCAGGTTCGAGGGCGAGAAGAACGCCTGCAGCGCGTGCGCGGCCTGTTCGGGCACGTAGACCTTGCCCTGTTGCAGACGCTCGATCAGCTCGCGTGGCGGCAGATCGACCAGAACGATGTCGCGCAGGCGGTCGAACAACGCATCGGGCACGGTTTCGCTGACGCGCACGCCGGTGATGCGGTGGATGACGTCGTTGAGGCTTTCCAGGTGCTGGATGTTGATGGTGGTGTAGACGTCGATGCCGGCGTCCAGCAGTTCCAGCACATCCTGCCAGCGCCGTTCGTGGCGGCTGCCGGGGGCGTTGCGGTGGGCGAGTTCATCGACCAGCGCGACCTTGGGCTTGCGCGCGAGCACGGCGTCGAGGTCCATTTCCTCGAGCGTGCGGCCCTGGTAGTCCAGGCGTTTGCGCGGGAGCACGTCGAGGCCTTCGACCAGGGCCGAGGTTTCGGCGCGGCCGTGGGTTTCGACGATGGCGACGACGACGTCGATGCCGCGGCGCTGCAGTTCGCGGGCGCGGCCGAGCATGGTGTAGGTCTTGCCGACGCCGGGCGCGGCGCCGAGGAAGATCGTCAACCGCCCGGCGCCCTGGCGTTGCAGTTCGCCCATGAGGGCATCGGCTTGGGCGCTGCGGGGGTCGGTCATGCGGGAATTGTGCGCTGGGTGGGTGATGGGTGTGTAGTGGTGCGGGTGGGGGGTGGGGCAGACCGTGGCCTCGCCATGGCTCATGGTTCGGCTCGGCTTTTGCCGTTGCGCTGGCGTTTCCTTTCCGCCGCAGCCCTTCCGCCGTTGCTTCACCGCTGTTGCTTTAACGCTGTTGCCTTAATGCCATTGCTTCATCGTTGTTGCTATTGCTATTGCTATTGCTATTGCTATTGCTATTGCTGTTGCTGTTGTCGGGCGCAGCTTGTAACTCGCGAGACCGAAGGACACCCGGAGGGCGGCGCACATGGACGTGCGCCGGGTGCCACCTTGGGCAGGATGCCCAATGTGGCACCTGCCTGCGTCGGCATCGCACTCGTGGCTTTTGACTCGAAACAGCCCAAAGCGTTTTCTTTGGTTACTTTCTTTGTCGCTTTGGACAAAGAAAGTGACCCGCCGCTTTATGGCGGAAGCGTTTAGCGTTTGATCTTGCCT
The DNA here is from genome assembly GCF_052113885.1 of Lysobacter sp. TAB13. NCBI lineage: Bacteria > Pseudomonadati > Pseudomonadota > Gammaproteobacteria > Lysobacterales > Lysobacteraceae > Lysobacter > Lysobacter sp. TAB13. Next base: position 173,121 of record NZ_JBFRDR010000013.1, read on the forward strand.
GTTGCGCTTGATCTTGCTTGGGGCTTCTAGGGCTTCCAAGAAACCTGAAGTTCCTGATCGAAACAACCAGACCCGCGCACTCCCTCCTATCGTCATTCCCGCGAAGGCGGGAATCCAGCGACTTCAAACGTTCTCGCACGAAAGGCACTGGATTCCCGCGTTCGCGGGAATGACGAGCAAAAGAAGCCTCAAGCAGAGCGAGAGCAAGAGCAAGAGCAAGAGCGAGAGCGAGAGCGAGAGCAAGATCAAACGCCTAAAGCTTCCGCCATGGAGCGGCGGGTCACTTTCTTTGTCCAAAGCCACAAAGAAAGTAACCAAAGAAAGGGCTTTGGCTGTTTCGAATCAAGAGCCACGAGTACGGTGCCTGCGCGGGCAGGTGCCACATTGGGCATCCTGCCCAAGGTGGCACCCGGCGCACGTCCATGTGCGCCGCCCTCCGGGTGTCCCTGGTCTCGCGAGTTACCAGCGACGCCCAGCAACGACAAAAGCAAAGGCGAAGCAAAGGCAGGGCTGAGCAGAGGCAAAGCTAAGCGAAGCAGAGACAAAGCGAAGCAAAATCTTGGCAACGGCAACGGCAACGGCAACGGCAACGGCAACGGCAACGGCAACGGCCGCGCGGCGATAAGCATCGAATCAGCGCGCCGCATCCAGGGCCAGATTGAGCCGCAGCACATTCACCCGCGCCTGCCCAAGCGCACCGAACTGCGGCGCTTCAGTGTTCGCGGCAATCAGGGCCTGAATCTTGGCCGCGTCCACGCCGCGCGCCTTGGCCACGCGCGCGGCCTGCACCTGCGCCGCGCGGGGCGAGATGTGCGGGTCTAGGCCGCCGCCGGATTGGGTGGCCAGTTCGGCCGGGACTTCGCTCACGGCGATGCCCTCGCGCTGGGCGATCGCCGCGGTGTCGTCGGCGATGCGTTTGCGCAGGTCGGGATTGCTGCGCGCCTGGTTGCTGCCCGATGCGGCCGTCGGATCGTACTTGGCCGCCGAGGGGCGCGCCTGGAAATACTTCGCGTCGGAGAAGGGCTGGGCGATCAGCGCCGAGCCGACGGCATGGCCGTCGTGCTCGATGATAGAACCGGTGGCCTGCCACGGGAACGCGACGCGGCCGAGCGCGGTGCCGGCGAGCGAGTACAGCAGGCCGAAGCCGAGCAGGGAGACGGCGGCGAACAGCAACGGCGCGCGCAGCCCAATGCGGTCGTCGATGCTGGCGGCTTGAGTGGTGGGAGTGTTCATTTCGTTGTCCTGTTGATTAGGTCGGGCCGTGCTGGCTTCGCTCGGCCCTCGCCCCAACCCCTCTGCCGCGAGCGGGAGAGGGGCTTTGTAGGGCGCGGCAGCTCAGAAGATCGCCACCAGCGCCATGTCGATAAGCTTGATCGCCACGAACGGCAGCAACACGCCGCCGACGCCATAGACCAGCATGTTCCGGCGCAGCAGCGAGACCGCGGTGGCGGGCTTGAAGCGCACGCCGGCCAGGGCCAGCGGGATCAGGGCCGGGATGATGATCGCGTTGAAGATCAGCGCCGCCAGCACCGCATTGGTCGGGCTCGACAGATGCATGACGTTGAGCGCGGCCATCTGCGGAATCGCCGCGGCGAACAGGGCCGGCAGGATCGCGAAGTACTTCGACACGTCGTTGGCCAGCGAGAACGTGGTCAGCGCGCCGCGGGTGATCAGCTGCTGCTTGCCGACTTCCACCACCGCCAGCAGCTTGGCCGGATCGGAATCCAGATCGACCATGTTGCCGGCTTCCTTCGCCGCCTGCGTGCCCGAGTTCATCGCCAGTCCGACGTCGGCCTGGGCCAGCGCCGGCGCGTCGTTGGTGCCATCGCCGACCATCGCGACCAGACGGCCGCCGGCCTGCTCGGCGCGGATGCGCGCGAGCTTGTCTTCCGGGCGCGCTTCGGCGATGTAATCGTCCACGCCGGCCTCGGCCGCGATCGCCGCGGCGGTCAGCGGGTTGTCGCCGGTGATCATGACCGTGCGCACGCCCATCGCCCGCAGACGCGCGAAGCGTTCCTTGACGCCGTGCTTGACCACGTCCGACAGCTCGATCACGCCGAGCACGTAGCGGCCTTCGGCCACGACCAGCGGCGTGGCGCCGCTGCGCGCGACCTGCTCGATGCGGGCATTGAGTTCGGGGATGACCTCGCCGCCGAGCGAACGCACATAGTTGCCGATCGCATCGCCCGAGCCCTTGCGGATCGAGCGCGCGCCGCCCGGGTAATCCTCGGGCAGATCGACGCCGGACATGCGGGTCTGCGCGCTGAACTGGATGTAGTCGGCGCGTTCGGGTTCGAGCGAATTGCTGTGCAGCTCGCGCGCCAGGCGCACGATCGATTTGCCTTCCGGGGTCGGGTCGGCCAGCGAGGACAGCAGCGCAGCATCGCGCAGCTGCGCGCGATCGACGCCGGCCAGCGGATGGAACGCGGTCGCCTGACGGTCGCCGAAGGTGATGGTGCCGGTCTTGTCGAGCAGCAGCACATCGACGTCGCCGGCCACTTCCACCGCCTTGCCGGATTTCGCCAGCACGTTGGCCGACAGCGCGCGGTTCATGCCGGCGATGCCGATCGCCGGCAACAGGCCGCCGATGGTGGTCGGGATCAGGCAGACCAGCAGCGCGATCAGCAGCAGCGGATCGAGCTTGGCGCCGACGAAGCCGGCGAAGAACGGCAAGGTCGCGACCACGATCAGGAAGGTCAGCGTCATCGCCGCCAGCAACATGGTCAGGGCGATTTCGTTCGGCGTCTTCTGCCGGTTGGCGCCTTCGACCAGGGCGATCATGCGGTCGAGGAAGCTGTGGCCGGGCTCGGCGCTGACTTCGATCACGATCTCATCCGACAGCACCTTGGTGCCGCCGATGACGCCGGAGCGATCGGTGCCGGCCTCGCGCAGCACCGGCGCGGATTCGCCGGTCACCGCCGATTCGTTGATCGTCGCCACGCCCTTGACGATTTCGCCGTCGGCCGGAATCAGCTCGTTGGCCGAGACGATTACCCGGTCGCCGGGCTTCAAGGTCGAAGCGGCGACGCGGGTTTCGTTCTTGCCGATGGTGTCGAGCTTGCGCGCGACCAGATCGCGCCGCGCCGCTCGCAATGACGCGGCCTGGCCGCGGCCGCGCGCTTCGGCGACGGCTTCGGCGAAGTTGGCGAACAGCACGGTGATCAGCAGGATCACGCTGACCGCGATGCCGAAGCCGGTGTTGCCCGGAACGAAGATCGTGATCAACGCCGACAGCACCGTGCCGAGCAGCACGATCGCCATGATCGGGCTGCGCACGGCGTGGCGCGGCGAGAGTTTTACGAAGGATTCCACAATCGCCGCGCGCAGGCCGGCGGCGTCGAGGCCGGCGACCGCGGTGGTGCGGCGCTGCACTCCGAGATGGGTTTGTTCAGTCACGATGGCATACCTCAGAGAGCGGGGCTGCTGAGCGCCGGAACGGCGCCCGCATACAGCGTCAGGTGGTCGGCGATGGGGCCGAGGACCAGCGCCGGCATGAATTGCAGGACGGTCAGGATCACGATCACCGCGATCAGGGTCAGGGCGAAGGTCGGCGTTTCCGCGTGCAAGGTGCCGGCGCTTTCCGGCGCCACGCGCTTGCGCGCGAGCAAACCGGCGACCGCGAGCGGCACGATCAACGCCGGGTAACGGCCCAGCGCAAGCACCGCGGCGCAGCTCAGGTTCCACCAATACGTAGCGTCGCCCAGGCCTTCGAACCCCGAACCGTTGTTGGCGAAGGCCGAGGTGTACTCGTAGAACACCTGGCTGATGCCGTGGAAGCCCGGATTGGAATTGGCGGTGATCGACGGAATGGCCAGGGTGACCGCGCTGAAGCCGAGCACGACCAGCGGTTGCAACAGAATCAGCAGCGCCAGCAGGCGCACTTCCGGAGCTTCGATCTTGCGGCCGAACAACTCCGGCGTGCGCCCGGTCATCAGGCCGGCCAGGAACACCGACAGCAACAGATACACCAGGAACTGCTGCAGGCCGCAGCCGATGCCGCCCCAGATCGCGTTGATCAACATGTTGACCATGGCCATGCCGCCGGTCAGCGGCGCCAGCGAGTCGTGCATGGCGTTGACCGAGCCGTTGCTGGTCTGGGTGGTCAGCGCCGCCCACAAGGCCGAGCCGTCGGCGCCGAAGCGGGTTTCCTTGCCTTCCATCAGCGCCGCGTCGGCGCTGGTGAACGAATGCGCTTCCGACCACACGGTAAGACCGGTGGACACCACCGACATCATCAGCATGCTGCCGAACACCAACGCGGTGAGTTTGCGGCGGCCGGTGAACGGGCCGATCATGAAGGTCACCGCGACCGGAATCAGAATCAGCGCCAGGGTTTCCAGCAGATTGGCGAACGGCGTCGGATTCTCCAGCGGCACCGCGCTGTTCGGGCCGTACCAGCCGCCGCCGTTGGTGCCCAGCTGTTTCGCCGCGACCATGGCCGCGACCGGTCCGACGGGAATCTTCTGTTCTTTCAGTTCGACGCTGTGATCGAGCGGAGCAACGCTCGCCGCGCCTTGCAAGGTCGAAGGCACGCCTTGCGAAGTCAGCAGCACCGCCCAGACCAGGCACAGCGGCAGCATGAAACGCAGGGTGGCGCGGGTGACGTCCACCCAGTAGTTGCCCAGGTCGCGCGTTTCACCTTCGCGGGTGACGGCATTGGGCGCGCCCATCGCCTGGCGTCCGCCGAACAGGCCGCGCAGGGTGGCGACCACGATCGCCAGACCCATCATCGGCGTGACCACCTGCAGCCCGACGATGCCGACCATCTGCGACAGATAGCTCAGCTGCGACTGACCGGAGTAGTGCTGCTGGTTGGTGTTGGTGAGGAACGACACCATCGTGTGCAGCGCGGTGTCCCAGCGCATGTTGGGGATGTTGTCCGGGTTGAACGGCAGCCAGGCCTGGGTCATGAACAACACCCAGACCAGCACCGCCAGCACGAGATTGCTCAGCGCGAAGGCCAGCGCGTAACCGCGCCAGCTCATGCCGCGGCCGGGATCGACGCCGAGGGCGCGGTAGATCGTGCGCTCCAGCGGTCCGAACACCGCGTCCAGACGCGAGCGGTCGCCGCGCATGACCCGCGCCAGGTACAGGCCGAGCGGCCATCCCAGGCCGACGGCCAGCGCGAATACGAGAATGATTTCGATCATGGTGAAACACCGGGCGATGAAGGATCCGTCGCGACGCATCCGGCGTCTCTACGGACCGCGCCCGAACGGTCGTTCCGTTCGGGCGCTGAGGAAAGGTGATGCGGATCGGTCCTGGTCCGCACTGCGGCTGCGCGGACTAGAAGTCTTCCGGACGCAGCACGACGTAGAACAGATACGCGGCGGCCACCAGGACCGAGACCGCGCACAACATGGAAAGCCAGCCAGGCATGGTCGTATCCCCTGTCAGAACGAGGCTTGCACGGCCGCTTCGATGCGCGAGCCGGCAAGGGAGTCGCCGAAAATGCGTTCGGCGTTGTGATCGGTGGCGTGCGCGGTCAGGCGCAGTTCGAACGGCGCCTTGACCGCCCAGATCGCGCTGAGCTGACCGTGGCTGTAGCTGCGGTCGTAGACGTCGTCGAGGAAGTAATGGCCGACCGCGGCTTCCAGGCGCAGCGCGTCGTTGACCGGGAAGCGGGCGCCGATCTGCGTGTAGATGCCGCGATCCTTGCTGCCCAGCGCTTCGTTGGAATAACCCAGCGACAGCCAGTAGTTGTCGCGATAGGTCACGGTGCCGTTGAGCTCGGTCCAGTTGAGATCGCTGGTGGTCGAGGGATAGCGGTAGTGCAGGACGTTGACGTCCAGCGCCCAGTCCTGGGCGATCTTGCCGGCCCAGCCGACGGTGAAGTCGAGTTCGCTGCTGGCGTGGGTTTCCGGCGCGAACTCGACGTTGGAACCCCAGATCGAGCCGTAGAAACCGTTGGCCGCGGCGGCCTTGAAGCCGACCTGCACGGCCGGATCGCCTTGCGTCTGCGAGCTGCCGCGCCAGACGTAGTCGCTGGTGAGCGCGGCCGAGCCGGTGAAGCTGGCGCTGGACGTTTCAGCGGCGTTCGCGCGCGTGCCCAGCGCGAGCAGGCCGAGGCCGGCGCAGACGGCGAGAAGCAACGGAGCGGCGGCCTCGCGGCGGCGGAACAGATGATGCGACGACGACATGGGTGTATCCGTGAATTGGGAACGAGGCCGGTCTTGGCCACGTCGTCATTCTCGGAACATGGGGCGTAAAGCCGCTATTTCGTGCAGGCCGTCACGCCGTAAATTCAGCGTAAAAAATCGCGGGTTGGGCGTAAATCGCTGCGGTGCGGCATCGTGGTTGTTGATGCGGCCGATGTTGGAGCGGCGCAAGTCGCAACCATAGGTGCATCGTTGCTGCGAGGCCGCCGCTCACACTGCGGCCTGCGCGAGATTCGCGCGGCCTCGCCTATTTGCGTAGCAACGCCTTCGCCACCGCTTCGGGCTGCTTCAGCCACGAGAAGTGATCGGCGCGCGTTCCCAGATCGCTCTCGCGCAACACCACGGTCTCGGCGCGCGAACGCGGTAGCTTCGACACCAGGAAATCGAGCGAGGCCCGCGGCACCAGCCAATCGCTGTCCATGATCGCCGCGCGGATCTCGACGTCGGCCTGGGCCATGCCGGCTTCCATGTCCGCCTCGATGCCGCGCGCGGTGTAGCGGCCGCTCAGCGCGGTCAACGCCCAGTCGCGGATCAGGCTGCGCGCTTCGTTGCCGCCGAAGCCGATGCGTTTGCCGGGCAGGGCGCCGTTGACCTGCGCCAGCCACGGCAGGAAGCGGTAGATCATCGGCATCGCGATCCGCCGCGGCATCGGCCACGTGCGCCAGTACGGCGCGCCGCTGGCCGCCAGCCACAGCGAACGCGGCATCAGCGGATCGTTGTGCAACGCCGCCAGGCCCAGGCGCATGCCGGCCATCTGCCCGCCGAGACTGTGGCCGCCGATGATGCGCGGCACGCCAGGCAGCGCCGCCGCGGCCGCGGCATCGCTGAGCGGAATATCTTCGAGCAACAGTTCGCGATAACCCCAGTCGCTGCCGCGGCCGGCGCGCAGACTGCTGCTGCCGTTGCCGCGCCATTCGTGCACGAACACGGCGACGCCGTCAGCGGCCAGCGCGTGCGCGAACGGCAGATAGTTGCGCGCGGCGACGCCGAGCGCGGGCAACCACAGCAGGCTGGCGTTGGGTTTTTGCGGGATCACGGAGATCAGCGACCAGCGATGGCCGTCGGCGCCGCTCAGCGGGGATTCGCCGACCAGGACGGATTCAAGCACGCGGCGCGGCTCCGAAATGATCGAGCACCAACACCTCGCTGCGTCCCGGCCGATAGCCGAGGCGAAGCGCGTCGTGCACATAGTCGGCGGCGGCGACGCTGGCTTCCTGCAGCGAGCGTCCCAGGCACAGATTCGCCGCGACCGCCGAAGCGAGCGTGCAGCCGGTGCCGTGCGCGTCCACTTGCAGGCGCGGGTGCGCGATCTGGCGCACCGCTCCGGGTTGCGCGAACAGATCGACGACATCGCCGTCGTCGGGCAGGTGCCCGCCCTTGAGCAGCACCGCGTGCGCGCCCAATGCGAACAGTCCGTCGATGGCACGATGCATGGCGTCGCGATCGGCGATGGATGCGCCGAGCAGCAGTTCGGCCTCGGGCAGATTCGGCGTGATCACGCTGGCCAGCGGCAACAGGCGCGTGCGCAGCGCGTCGAGCGCGGAGGGTTCGAGCAGGCGCGCGCCGGAGGTGGCGACCATGACCGGATCGAGCACGATGTATTGCGGCCGGTAGTGTTCGAGCGCGTCGGCGACGGCGAGGATGACTTCGGCGGTGGCGAGCATGCCGAGTTTGACTGCGCGGATATCGAAGTCGTCGAAGCAGGCATCGATCTGCGCGCGCAGGAACCCGGTATCGGGCACATGCACGGCGCTGACCCCGCGGGTGTGCTGCGCGGTCAGCGCGGCGATGGCGCTCAGTCCGTGCACGCGGTGCGCGGCGAAGGTCTTGAGATCGGCCTGGATACCGGCGCCGCCGCCGGAGTCGGAACCGGCGATGGTCAGGGCGCTGGGGGGGCGGGGGGAAGGGTGTGGGGCGGTCATGGGGTTAGCGTACCCAAATCGTTTGGGGTGTGGGGATGGGGTGAGAGGTGGTGTGTGCGAGGGGGCGAGCAGCAGTTTGCGAGGTTTTGCGGTTCGTTCCTCGCCTTAGCCCTTGGCCTTGCGCTTGCTGTTGCTGTCGCCAAGATTTTTCTTTGGCTTTGGCTTTGGCTTTGGCTTTGGCTTTGGCTTTGGCTTTGGCTTTGCTTTGGCCTGGCTTTGTTTTTGCCGTTGCCGGGCGCCGCTTGTAACTCGCGAGATCAGGGACACCCGGAGGGCGGCGCACATGGACGTGCGCCGGGTCCCGCCGTGGGCAGGATGCCCACTGCGGGACCTGCCTGCGCAAGCATCGCACTCGTGGCTTTTGATTCGAAACAGCTAAAGCCCTTTCTTTGGTTACTTTCTTTGTGGCTTTGGACAAAGAAAGTGACCCGCCGCTCCATGGCGGAAGCTTTAGGCGTTTGATCTTGCTCTTGCTCTTGCTTGAGGCTTTTGCTTTTGCTCGTCATTCCCGCGAAAGCGGGAATCCAGAGACTTCAAACGTTCTCGCACGAAAGGCCCTGGATTCCCGCGTTCGCGGGAATGACGGTAGGAGGGAGTGCGCAGGGCTGGTTGTTTCGATCAGGGGCTTCGGGTTCCTTAAGAAGCCCTAGAAGCCTTAGAAGCCTCAAGCAAGATCAAACGCTAAACGCTTCCGCCATAGAGCGGCGGGTCACTTTCTTTGTCCAAAGCGACAAAGAAAGTAACCAAAGAAAACGCTTTGGCTGTTTCGAGTCAAAAGCCACGAGTGCGATGCCGACGCAGGCAGGTGCCACATTGGGCATCCTGCCCAAGGTGGCACCCGGCGCACG